>DNJW01000429.1 GCA_003488965.1 Lachnospiraceae bacterium
AAAAAAGTGAATTTTTATATGATAATGAAAGAATTCTTGCATTTTTGCTAAAAAAACTGCGGGAAAAAGAAATTATTGCGTAATTTAGCAGCAAAATGGAAAGAAGAAGTCAGCAGAGGAAATGAAAAAGAGGAAAACAGTATGCCGGAAAATAATGAAATGTATGAACAGATGGGAATATCCAAAGAAGTAACCGCTTACGGTGAGGATATTCTGGAAGGACTGAAAGACAGGTTTTTACAGATTGACCGCATTGCCGAATATAATCAGTTGAAAGTGCTGAAAGCCATGCAGGATGCCAAAGTAAGCGAAGCCTGCCTCCTTGGAACCACTGGTTATGGCTATAACGATTTAGGAAGGGATACTTTAGAAAAAGTATATGCCAATATTTTTCATACGGAGGATGCGTTGGTAAGGCCCCAGATTACGTGCGGAACCCATGCTCTTGCTCTTGCCTTGTCAAGCTGCCTGCGTCCGGGAGACGAACTTCTTTCGCCTGTGGGAAAGCCCTATGATACCTTGGAAGAGGTTATCGGCATTCGCCCGTCGAAAGGATCTCTGGCGGAATACGGCATTACTTACCGTCAAGTGGATCTATTGGGGGATGGAAGTTTTGATTATGAAAAGATAGAAAAGGCCATTAACAGCAAGACAAAGCTTATCACCATACAGCGCTCCAAAGGCTACCAGACAAGACCGACCTTATCCGTAGAGAAAATCGGAGAGCTGATTGCTTTTATAAAAAGCAGAAAGCCGGACGTTATCTGCATGGTGGATAACTGCTATGGGGAATTTGTGGAACGGATAGAGCCCACCGATGTGGGTGCCGATATGGCAGTGGGTTCTTTAATAAAAAATCCCGGCGGAGGCCTTGCCCCTACCGGAGGATATATAGCCGGAAAAAAAGAATATGTGGAGAATGCCGCGTGCCGTCTTACTTCCCCGGGACTGGCAAAGGAAGTAGGAGCTTCCTTAGGAATATTGAATTCCTTTTATCAAGGATTATTTTTGGCACCTATTGTTACCGCAAATGCACTGAAGGGAGCAGTCTTTGCTGCCAATTTTTATGAAAGACTGGGATTTGCAGTGATTCCTGACGGGAAAGAGGAGCGGCACGATATTATTCAGGCAGTTACATTTGGAACCCCGGAGGGAGTAGTGGCATTCTGCAAAGGAATACAGGCCGCAGCGCCGGTAGACAGCTTTGTGGTCCCGGAACCTTGGGATATGCCGGGATATGACAGCCAGGTAATTATGGCGGCGGGAGCCTTTGTATCCGGCTCCTCCATTGAACTGTCGGCAGACGGACCGATAAAACCTCCTTATGCGGTATATTTTCAAGGCGGACTGACCTGGGAGCATGCGAAATTCGGTATTATGAAATCCGTACAGCAGCTTCTGGATGAGCATATTATTTCTTTATAATGAAAGAAAAATTTGTCTGAAAATGGATAAATAAATATTTTTTTCAAGAAAAGTTTGGAAAAAATTAATGGAAATTTATGTACATAAAATGCAATGTGTGATAATATGAATGTTAGCTATGCTAATAATTACGGAGGCAGTTTATGCGAGGGAAAAAAACTTTGACCTGTTTATTGCTGATTCTTGCAGGTATCGTATTGGGAGGATTTGTTGGAAGCCTTTTTCCGGATTCCTGGCTGAATTTTGGACAAACCTTCGGATTATCCAATCCTCTGATTCTTGATTTAGGGATTTTAAGCATTACATTCGGTCTTACAATTAAGATTACAATTGCAAGTATTATTGGCATCGTAGCTGGAATTATGGTATATCGTCTTCTATAGCATTTCCCCTGCCCGGAGAAGCAAGCGGGAAAGAGAAGAAAGATGAAAAAAGAAATTTATATGCCAAAAGATGACATGCCTTATGAAAAATTTCTGCGCTTAGGTTCCCAGGCATTGACGGAGGCAGAGCTTCTTGCCATTATTATCAGAACGGGGACAAAGGAGTATAATCCGGTGGAAATCGGGCAGAAGATACTGTCCCTTCCTTCCATACGGGAACATGGGTTAAGCGGGCTGTATCATGTAACGGTAGAAGAACTGATGGGCATTAAAGGAATCGGGCAGGTAAAGGCTGTAAAACTGAAATGTCTTGCGGAATTATCCATGAGAATGGCAATGACTGCGGCAAAAAAGAAACTGCAGTTTTTGAATCCTTCTTCTGTAGCAAAGTATTATATGGAAAGGCTGCGCCATGAAAAAAAAGAACGGGTACTTCTTCTTTTGTTAGACTATAAGGAGAGGCTGATCGGGGAAGAGGTTTTATCTGTTGGAACGGTTAGCGCATCCCTCCTTTCGCCGAGAGAGGTATTTATTGCCGCTTTAAAAAAAGAAGCAGTGCATATTATGCTTCTGCATAACCATCCGAGCGGCGATCCGGCTCCCAGCAGGCAGGATATGCGGATTACGGAGGAAATAAAAGAAATAGGCGGTATGATAGATATTCCGCTTATAGATCATATTATTATTGGGGATAACAAATATATGAGTTTCAAAGAAGCTGGCTTACTATAGAAAGGGGTTTATCACTTTGGGAAACAATTCATTCGGTATTGATTTAGGGACAAGCAATATCAAGATTTATAACAGAAATGACGACACGGTAACCATTGAAAAAAATATGATTGCCATCGAGAATAAGGATACGCTGTTTGCTTATGGAAATTCGGCCTTTGAGATGTATGAGAAGGCACCGGGGAATATCCATATTTCTTATCCGTTAAGCAACGGTGTAATTGCGGATATCAAGCATATGGAAACACTGGTAAAATATTTTATCGGTGATTTATGCAAAAATAATATTAAGCCTGCCGATTACTATATTGCGGTTCCGACAGACGTAACGGATGTGGAAAAGAGGGCATTTTATGATTTGGTAAAGGATGCCAACATAAAGGCAAGGAAAGTCATGGTGGTGGAAAAAGCCGTGGCAGACGGGCTTGGTCTGGATATTGATGTCAAGAATTCCCAGGGGGTTCTTGTTGTCAATGTGGGCTATGATACAACAGAGATATCCATTTTGTCTTTGGGCGGAATTGTATTGAGCAGACTGATAAAAGTAGGCGGACAGAAATTTGACGATGCCATACGTGCTGCTATACGCAGGGAGTTCAGTTTAATTGTCGGCGGAAAAACGGCGGAAAATGTTAAGATTTCATTGAAGGAGCTGGAAAAGTCAGGACAGTCCGCCGTGGTATACGGCAGAGATATTGTAACAGGTCTTCCGGTGGAACGGGAAATTCCTACCCAGCTTGTGGATGAATCCTTAACTGAAAATTTCAATACTATCATTGACAATGTAAAAGTGATTTTGGAAAGAACTCCGCCTGAACTTGCAGCGGATATTTATAGGCATGGTGTTTATCTTACCGGCGGCGCATCCCAGGTAAACCATCTGGCAGAACTTTTAAGCAGCGGAACCGGCCTGAAAGTCCAGCTTTCCGAAAACCCCTTAAGCAGTGTGGCCTTAGGTCTGGCCAAAATCATTAAAGAGGATAACTATAAATCGGTAGCATATGCGGTTGAAGGAATGGGTAAATGAGTCCAATAGTAAAAAGAAAAGGAGAGAAGTTTACGCTGCCGAGTAAATACCTCCTTTTTATTTTAA
>DNJW01000250.1 GCA_003488965.1 Lachnospiraceae bacterium
AAACATACAAGGCTGAACTGTTACAGGGAAGAGGATTTGGACAAAACTATATATTGACGTATCTTCCCTATTTATAATAAGATAGTAAAGGGTGCCGGACTGATGTTCTGTGCGGACGTTGGTTTGGATTCTCTGAATACAACTTATACGGAGGATATAGTGATGGGTAATGAAAATCAAAAGGCAGTCATCGGCGAAGAAGGCATTTTCGATGCAAGACAGCTGGGAATGCCTAAGATGCTGGTTCTGGGTATCCAGCATATGTTCGCAATGTTTGGCGCCACAGTACTGGTTCCGGCCCTGACCGGGCTCAGTGTTTCGACAACGCTGCTGTTTGCGGGACTTGGGACGCTTCTGTTTCATTTTCTTGCAAAAGGGAAAGTGCCTGCATTTTTGGGTTCTTCTTTTGCCTTTTTAGCCGGATACTGGGCAATTGCACCGAACGGGGAGGCTAATCTGCTTCCTTATGCATGTTTTGGCGTCGCATGTTCTGGGCTTTTGTATCTCCTGTTGGCGGCTTTGATAAAGGCTTTTGGAACCGGGCGGGTAATGAAATATTTTCCGCCGATTGTAACAGGACCGATTATCATAGCAATCGGGCTGAATCTTTCCCAGTCTGCGATTAACAACTGCGAAGCAAACTGGTGGATTGCCCTGGTGGCGATTGCGATTGTAGTGATATGTAATATCTGGGGGAAAGGAATGATAAAAATTGTGCCCATTATCCTTGGGGTAGTAGGCTCCTATCTGGCGGCGGCTGTGACAGGCAATGTGGATTTTACGCCGGTAAGGGAGGCTGCGTGGATAGGTCTTCCGTTTTCCTGGGACAGAACGGTGTTTGCCGTATTTGCGGCACCGGATATTTCTCTTCTGGTAACGTCCGTCATCACCATAATGCCCATTGCGCTGGCGACTATGGTGGAGCATATCGGCGATATGTCCGCGATTTCATCTACCGTAGGAGTGAATTATATAAAGGAACCGGGGCTGCATAGAACACTTTGCGGGGACGGGCTGGCAACCATACTGGCTTCTTTGTTCGGGGCACCGGCAAATACCACTTATGGGGAGAATACGGGAGTTCTTTCTTTGACAAAGGTATATGACCCAAGGGTAATCCGCATTGCGGCAGGATTTGCGATTTTATTTTCCTTTTCGCCCAAGGTGGCGGCGGTTATTTCCGCTATGCCGACGGCAACTCTTGGCGGCGTTTCCCTCGTGCTCTATGGTATGATTTCAGCAGTAGGAGTGCGGAATGTAGTAGAAAACCAGGTGGATTTTTCGAAGAGCCGGAATGTCATTATTGCGGCATTGATTCTGGTACTCTCTATCGGGATTAATTTCAGCAATAACGGGGCGGTAGTATTCCAGCTGGGGGAGATAGCGATTAGGCTGTCCGGTCTGGCAGTAGGGGCCCTTACGGGAATATTGCTGAATGCAGTTCTTCCGGGAAAGGATTATACCTTTGATGAAGATGTGCCTTCGGATACTTGTGTGGATATGAGCGGAACAAGGAAGACACAGAAGAGATAGCATTGTTTTTGCCGGTTTCGGGTGTTAAAAGGTCTGTTTTGCACCGCCGTTTGGCAGATTGCGGGCGGTGCGGATGCAGCCGGTATATAAGAGGAAGAAAAGCTATATGTTATGAACTGGATGCATAGAGTTCTAATATATAGCTTTTTTAATAAGGAAAGGATGGGCAGCGGATATGAAAGTAGTGGATATGCATTGTGATACTATTTCGGAATTGTATAGGAAAAGGAAAAACGGGAGCAGGGAGAGTCTGGCGGAGAATTCGGGGCATGTGGATTTGAGGAAGCTGAAGGCAGGGGATGCTTTGGTGCAGAATTTTGCCTTGTTTGTCAATCTGGGAAAGACGGAGCATCCATGGGAAGATGTGCAGGGGATGGCGGATTTGTATTATGAGGAATTAAAGCGGAATGAGGAGAGAATCGCTCCGGTCTGCCGCTATGAGGATATCGCTAGGAACCATAAGGAGGGGAAGATTTCGGCATTGCTGACTGTAGAGGAAGGCGGCGTCTGTCAGGGAAGAGTGGACCGTCTGGAGGATTTATACCGTATGGGAGTCAGGATGATGACATTGACTTGGAACTATCCGAATGAAATCGGGTATCCGGCATTGAATGCTTGGCACTATGGAAATGGAGATGCCTTATGCTGTGAAAACGGAGCGGATGAAGAACCGCCGGTTCCTTTTTATAAGAAAGCAGACAGGGAACATGGGCTTACGGAGAAGGGCAGGGAATTTGTGGAAAAGATGGAGCGGATGGGGATGATTATTGATGTTTCCCATCTGTCGGATGCAGGCTTTTATGATGTGCTGCAGCTGACAAAAAGACCTTTTGCAGCCAGCCATTCCAATGCCCGTGCCGTCAGCCCTTGGGTAAGGAATCTGACCGATGATATGATAAGGGAATTGAGTAAGAGAGGAGGCGTGATAGGAATGAATTTCTGTCCGGATTTTTTAACTGAGGTACAGCCAGGGAAAGAAAATCCCGGAACAATAGAAGCGGTTGTAAGGCATATAAAGCATATCGCAAAGGTAGGGGGGATAGACTGTATCGGTTTGGGAAGTGATTTTGACGGCATTGAGGGACACCGGGAACTGCCGGACTTTTCCCATCTGCCAAAACTGGCGGACGCATTGTTTCAAAGCGGGTTCAAAGAAGATGAGGTGGAGAAAATATTTGGGAAAAACGTACTTCGTTTTTATAAGGAAGTGTTGTGACCCTCCCGTCAGTTTGCCCGGCCTCAGTTTGCCCGCCAGTTTGCAGTTTGCCGCAGTTTGCCCGGACGGAACCGGAAATTGTCAAAGTATGTCAAAAAAAGTACAGATTGTGCCATAATGATATTTTTTCGGACGTATCAGAGTTATAATAAATATTTAACTGATTATCAGAAATAGGATAAAAGAAGAAAATAGGAAAGAAAGGTGGACGAAGGGATGTTAGGTGGTTCTGTATATATAGCATTCATCAGGTTTGCGATAAGCCTTATTGGAGTAAATATATTTTATGTTCTGATGAGCGAAGCAAAGTACAGCAGAAGGAAAACAGCAGTCTGCAGCATCTGTTTTTATGGAGCTGTGCTGGTACTGGCATGTATCTGGTATGTGGCAGACTGGGAAAATTGTGTGAAAAGCGCGCCGCTTGTTATGTATATCTGTTTTGCGGTCTTTGGCGTTCTGATGAGTAAAGGCCCTTTTTATCTGACGGTGTATAAACTTGCTTTCACATATTTTCTTTTGGCTTTGTTTCTTATCGGGGGAATTGAAATTGCCATTCTTTTTTTTAACAGGAATATTTGGGCAGATATTATTGCGAGGATAGTGCTGATAGTGCTGATTGCCTGGTTTATTAAACGGTATTTACGGGGTTCGATTAAGGAATTCGGAGCCTATATGGAAAAGGAATTAGACTGGTTCAGCGTCACGCTGATGATTTTCAGTCTATTATGTGGGATTGGTTTTATTCTGAATCCGGAAAGGGTGGAGCAGAGTCCTTACCGTTTTTATCAGATGGGAATTACTCTTTTCCTGGTGGGTACTTTGCAGTTTCTGATGTTTCGGCTCTATCTGCATATCGGTAAGGAACAGGAATACCAGAAGGAGAACCAGCTGATGCTGATGAACCATAGGCTGCTGGAGCGGCAGCTGGAAATATTGGGGGAAGCGGCAGAGACTGAGCGGAAGAAACGTTATGATGCAAAGAACCACAACGCTGCGATTGCAGAATTTGCCCGCAGGGGACAGATGGATGAACTGCTGCAATATTTAAAGGAATATGAAAACAGAATGAGTATGGATATAGAAGAAAATATATGTGAAAATACTGCGGTTAACAGTATTCTTTCAGTCTATGCCAAAAAAGCGGAAAAAGAACAGATAAAGGTTATATTGGACGTAGAGCTGGACAGGGATTTGCCCATACCGAATATTGATCTGCTGTCTATATTGTCCAATGCTTTTGAGAATGCCATTTACGGCTGCATGGAAGTGAGAAAACAGACAAAAAATAAGGAGTGTATTATCCACCTTATTATGAAAAAAAAGAAGAACAAACTAACCATATATTGCAGCAATACATGCCCGTTGGAGACAGAGCTCCGGAAAGGGGAGCCGAAGCCGGAATTTACGGGAGGCATTGGAGTATCAAGTATTATTAAGACGGCAGAGAAGTTTGAAGGGGAATACGATTTTAAGAATGACGGCGGTATGTTTGTGTTCCGCCTGATGATAAATATTCCGAACTGAAATAAAATGAGGGGGGGGGTGAACTATGTATGCAATAGCACTCTGCGACGATGAGACAGCGGAATTGGAAAAGACGGAAAATATGCTGGATATCTATCAGGAAGAGCATCCCGGACAGGATATCCGGATAAATTGTTTTGAAAGTGCGGATGAACTGCTGGATATGGTCAGGGAAAAGAATTATGCACCGGATATGATATTGATGGATATTTATATGCCGGACAAAATGGGAATTGAAGCGGCGAAAGAACTGCGCAGCATGGGAAACGAGGGAAAGCTTATCTTTCTTACCACGTCCAGAAATTATGCATTGGAGGCCTTCGGTGTAGGCGCTGTCCAGTATCTGGTCAAACCGATAACGGAAAAAGAATTATTTCCGGTATTGGACATGTTTCTAAAAAATATTGAGAAAGAACGGAAAAAATATCTTCTGCTGCGGACAGACGGGAGAACCAGACGGGTGCCGGTCAATGAGATTGTATGTTGTGAAGCCCATGGAAAAGCCCAGTGTATGCATATGTCAGATGGCACGCAGTTATTGCTGCGTATGACTATGACAGAGATTTACGGGATGCTTTCCCCCTATCAGGAGTTTGTAAGAGTAGGGATTGCCTATATTGTCAATCTGGAATATATTGACAGCCTGAACGGGCAGGATATCTGCCTGAATACCGGGAAAAAAATTTATCTTCCGAGAGGCGCCTATAAGCCGTTAAAGGAGCAGTATTTCCGGTATTATTGCGAGGAATAGCGATAAGGCGGCTGTCAAAGAAAACGGGAAAAGTACGGAGGAAAGCGAAATGACTTTTGAAGACGACGCATTTTATTTTATGATAAAAAGTCTGTTGATAGTCATCGGAACGATGGGCATGATGACTTCCTGTACAAAAATAAAGTATTCGGCGAAAAAAACTGTACAAGTGCTGGGTCTGTATTTATTATGGGTGGCAGGATGGAGCTGGTGTATGGTGGAATTCTTTGGAGTACTGATGTTGATTAGACTGTGTATTCCTGCGATTTCTTTGCCTGCGATGGCTGCCCTTTATTTTCTGTCAGAATATTCCCCATGGCAGGCTGTGTTCAATTATGCGATGCAGATTAGTATATCGCTGATTCTTTGCATGACCCAGACGGTTGTCCTGACGATGCTGGGGGGCGGAAAAATAATGGATTTTCTTATCCGTCTGTTCAGTTTTTCCGTATTTGTTGCGGCGGAATGGAAATTTTTAAGAAAAAGATTTGCTCTATTGGACTATCTTCCGGATAAAAGCTGGAGAAGCCTGACGCTGGTGCCCGTCAGCTTCATGCTGCTCATTGTTTTGATAGGGACGTACCCGGTGCATTTTATAGAGTCAAGGCAAAGTATTATTTATCTGTATGCTATTGCAGTAATTATGGTAATTGTTTATATTACTTTGTTTCGGAATCTGTTCCATCAGTATAAGCTGCAGCTTATGGAACTGACCGAGATTAATAATCATATGCTGAAAAGAGAGCTTGTGCTGATGCAGAAACAAGTAGATGATACGAAACGTTTCCGCCACGATTTACGGCATCACAACCGGATAGCCGCAGAGTATGCCAGAAAAGGGGAAATAGATAAGCTGCTGGAATGCCTGGAACAGAGTGAAAAAGAATATTCGGAGGATGATTCGGTTAAAATTTGTGAAAACATTACTGTAAACAATATTTTGGAAATATATGCCAGGGAGGCGAGGCAGGAGGGAATCCAGATAAACATAAGCGCGGTGGTGGGAACAGAGACCGGCATAAGGGATACGGATTTTATCGCTATATTGGGCAATGCCATGGAAAATGCAGTTCACGGATGCGGACAGTCAAAAAAAGAAACGTGCCGGATTCTTGTGCATATCCGGCAGAAAAGCGGAAAAGTGGCAATACGGATTTCCAATACCTGTTCTCCGGAAGTTGAATTTAAAAAGGGGATTCCGGTACGGAAAAACGGCAAAGGAATCGGAATGGAAAGCATAATGCGCAGCGTGAAGTGCTATGACGGAGAGGCAGATTTTAAAGTGGAAAATGAAGAATTTATAGCAAGGATACTGCTGAAACAGCCGAAAGAGTTATGACAGACAGCGGCGTTGGATGCAAACGGCACCGAAAAAAATACAATACATTCCAGAAAGGGTGAAAAAATAATTTTTTTTGATATACTGGACAAAAGTAAATAGAATTTGGAAAACAGTAGCTTGTCAGAATATTCGGCAAATTTACCGGTTTCCAATTGACAAAAGAAAAAGAGAAGGAGCTGGAGTTTGGTATGGAGAAAATGATTGACAGTATGATTACTCTGCTGGAAAAAGTTAGAAATACATGGCAGAGCATTACAGTGCAGGAAAGAAGATCCAGAGGACGGAGAGTTAGCTGGGACCGGCTCAAGTGGCGTTTAGCCGGAGCGGGACTGATTGTGCTTACCATGCCGGTTGTAAAGGTTCTGGAAGGAGATGCCACCATTGCGCTGCTTACAGTGCCTTTGGGAACCTATATGATACTCGGCAAGACAATCGGAGAGCAGTAGTGTGTATCTGCCGGCATTACAGCCCAGCCGAAAATAGATTCCTCCGTCGCCCCGCTTTCGCTCCATAAAAAACGTAGCGGACACTAGGCTCGTGAAAAACCTCGCCAAGTGCCGACGTTTTTTGAGGGGCTCCTTGAGGAATCTATTTTCGGCTGGGCTTACTGAACCGGCATGAGATAGATAATAAAAGGTGCCGCTTAGTTTTGGCATTAGATAATTTAGCGCAGCCAGTGTGCATATTTTTTAAGGAGCCTCTCAAAAAACGCCTTGCATATGAAGGATTATCCTACGAATAAAGTCTAGTTATGCCAATATTGTAGCCTGGCTGGAAGCAGATTCCTCAAGGAGCCCCTTAAAAAGCGCCGGCACTTGGCGAGGTTTCTCACGAGCCTAGTGCCCGCTGCGCTTTTTGTGGAGCGGGAGCGGGGCGACGGAGGAATCTGCTTTCAGCCAGGCGGACTTATTATACATAACAGCCCCACCCTTCATCCCAAAAAAAGACAAATATTCACATCCCTATCCATATCCCCCCCAATCCCCAAGAGATATAATAAGTATACAGAACTAGTACGAAGTACATTGCATATAGGCAATTGCGAAACTGTCATTTTCCAATTACGAATTGTGCAGCTTATATATTCCATAAGCAGACCCTTGATTACCGTCGGTACTTA
>DNJW01000335.1:0-265 GCA_003488965.1 Lachnospiraceae bacterium
CCGTCCACGTTTTTTCTCTGTAATTTCCGGAAGCGGATTTTCCTGCCTTGCCAGTTTGATAAGTTCCTCATATTTCTTATCAAACTTACGGTAATAATAGCGGCTCAGAGTCTCTTTCCCAGCCTCTTCTGCCTTTTCTTTTGCCTTCTTCATTTGAAGCAGGAGGTCTATGAATGCGGATGCCCAGTTCTGTTCGGAGTGATTTTCACTGATCCCCGTCAGTTCCCGCAGGAGATGGGCGCAGCAGACTGCATGCTGTATATCC
>DNJW01000335.1:520-3025 GCA_003488965.1 Lachnospiraceae bacterium
CAGCAGACTGCATGCTGTATATCCGGATAATTCCAATAGGGTGCCCAGCAGTCATGTACAGCGATCCCCTGGAATCCTGTGAGCACACCGCACTGCCCCATACCTGCGAAGCCACGCTTTGTACTGATGTCCAGATAGGTATACTCACAATTGGAGGCATTATGAACCCACCAGAGTTTTTTATCCACTCTGGTTCCGGTTTCATCGAAATGCCCCAGACCGGAATCGATCATTTTCTGTTTGATCATCCCAACCGGACCTGCCACACAGCCGGTACAGCGTTTTACCATGTTGCTTATCGTTCCTGTAGCAATAGGGATATTGAAAACACCGGAAAGGATTTCATGGATCCGGTTTATACTGACAGCGCCTACCGTATTTAATGCAACAGTCAAAGCCTGGAGGTTTTCTCCATACTGTACGGCTGCCGTTACATTAGCCGGAAACTCTCCTTTCCGGGTATTACCATGCAGCATGCAGACCGGTATCTCCAGGGACTGGTGCTCGATGATATTTACGGTGACGACAGCGTCAATGACATGCCGTTTTTCAGCAGCGCAGGCGGTACCTTTACACATTTCATAATGAGGGCAGCCTTCACACGCAGATGGCATATGCTTTATCGTTTCGTCCAGTTCCGTGATCACCGCCAGATGTGTCCCCGGATGTCCTTCCTGGCCGCCTGCTTTTTTGCCTGATGGTTTACGAAGACTTTTCGGAGCAGGCTTTTTAAAGCCATCGCTTGAAGGCGGTTTGGAACTGTTTTTGGAGTTTTTGTTTATCTGCTCTTTCAGTTCCTGGATGGTCTGATTGAGTTGGGCAATTAACTGTGTCTGAGCATTCACTGTAGCAGTTAAAGAATCAACCTGTTGTAACAGCTGTTTGATCATTTCGTCCTTTGTCAATGAGACCACCTTCTTTCGTTTCAATCTGATGATTCTATTTTAAACGAAAGTTGGTAAAAAGGCGAATGTAAAATTTTTCTTCTATGGTCAAAATGACTGTGGATAAAAGCCTGTTTTCAGAACTCTGGCGGTGCAAGTATATAGCCGAAAGCTACTGAAAATCAAGGATTTAAAGCACGGATTACGAGTAACAGGAAAGTAATCCACAATGGATAAAATCTGTGACAAAACATAGGAAAGATATCCACTAATGAAAGAAAAATCGTGACAAAACAAAATTTTAAAGTTCTCTGTTTTGCACAAAAAAATCATTATCCCTTAGAGGGGTTCTGAATAGTTACATTTGAAGAAAGTCTCAGCGATCAGAATGATATGAACGAAGATGCATTATTTGAATATCCGTGGTTTGAAAATTACTTTACGGAAGAAGGAAGAGATGCCTGTTTTATAAGAGAGCGGGGAACAGGCAGGCTTCTGGGATTTGTTATGATAAATACCTATGTGCGGAAATGGGATTCTGGCCATAGTATAGCAGAATTTATGATATTGCCTAAATTCAGAAGGAATAAAATCGGGAGGAAAGCAGCTTTCGCGTGTTTTGAGAGATATCCGGGAAATTGGGAGGTTTCTCCGTCCTATGGAAGTGAGCAGGCATATTTATTCTGGAAACATGTGATTCATGAATATGCGGGTAAAAATGATCAGTACGAAGATGGGATTTTTCTGTTTTCCAATTATGATCTGACGAGGGAAAGATGATGATAAAAGAGATTGCAGACCGAAGAAGTATACGCAAATATAAACCAGATGAAATTTCAACCGAAGCTATTAATAAAATGATTCAATCCGGGCGATTGGCGCCTTCGGGAAAGAATAAGCAGCCTTGGAAATTTCTAATATACAGAAAAGATGCAAAGAGGAAATTCCTTTTAAAGATGGAAGAGGGCATACAAAGAGAGTTAAGCGGAAATTCCATTTTGCCGGACTCTGGTTATGGACTGCCGGATGCAAGGAATACGCTGCGGATTATGAGAGAAGCACCGGTTCTTATTGTGGTTATGAACCCATATGGGAAGTCACCTTTTGAGGATATTACGGCTGATGAGCGTGTTACGGAAATTGTAGATTCTCTCTCGATTGGAGCAGCGATCCAGAATATGCTTTTGGAGGCGGAGCGGTTGGGAATTGGAACTTTATGGATTGCGAATACTTGTTTTGCTTATCCGGAATTAATGGAGTTTATAAAAGAACCAGGACAGTTAATTGGTGCGGTTGCTCTCGGATATGCGGACGAGGTACCCCGGCAACGTCCGAGGAAAACTTTAGATGATATTGTAGAATACCATTATTGATAACAAATACGGGTGCCAGAAATGAAAAATATATACTTAATAGGCGGAACTATGGGAGTTGGAAAAACTATTACCTGCCAGAACTTGAAAAATAAACTGCCGAACTGTGTTTTTCTTGACGGGGACTGGTGCTGGAACATGCACCCTTTTCAGGTAACACCGGAAACAAAGAAAATGGTAATGGAGAATATCTGTTTCCTATTGAATCAGTTTATTCGTTGTAACGCATATGAGAATATCATATTCTG
>DNJW01000335.1:3331-6778 GCA_003488965.1 Lachnospiraceae bacterium
GCATATGAGAATATCATATTCTGTTGGGTAATGCACGAGCAGGGGATTATAGATGAAATTATAGCAAAGCTGGAAACAGAGAATTGTCTGGTACATAACATTTTTTTGATGTGTGATGCGGATGTTTTAAGGAAACGTCTGCAAAAGGATATAGACGCAGGTATCCGGTCAGAGGACGTAATTCAGAGAAGTATTGCCAGGATTGGTTTATATGAAAAGCTGGATACGGAAAAAATAGATGTTTCCCATATAACGCCGGAGCAGGCGGCGGAAAGAATTATAAATGGAGAGAGAGGAAAAACGGATGCAGAAGAGACTGTCTGACAGAGTGGCAGATGACATTCTGACAATGATTGTGATAGAGAAAAGGTTTCTTCCGGGAGAGAAACTTCCAAATGAAATAGAACTGTCTGGTGAATTGGAAATCAGCCGGACAACGCTTCGGGAGGCATTCCGTATTCTGGCTGCCAATGGGGTTGTGGAAATACGCAGAGGTCTTGGAACTTTTGTACGGGAAGATTTTGAGATTGACAAGGGAGGCGTTCCATCTCTGGCTGATATAAAAACGGATATCCGGGACCTGTATGAGATGAGGCTGATTGTGGAGCCGGAGGCGGCATATTATGCGGCAATGCGAGCCAGCGATGAGGAAATCGAACATATCCTGCGTCTGGGGAAGCAGATAGAAGAGGAGATCGCTGGTGGGAAAGACAGAACAGAAACAGAGAGAAAGTTTCATAAAGCGATTGCAAAGGCAACCCATAATGAATTTATGACAAAGCTGCTGCCAGTTATTTACCAGGCCATTGATAAGGGAGTTCAGCTTTCCAAAGAGAAGGGCAAAGCAGTTTCAGATACAATTCAGGATCATAGAACAATTATGGAGTTCCTGCGGATGAGGAATGGGGAGGGGGCAAGAAGTGCTATGAAAATCCATATCCTCCATGCGATGGAAGAATTGAATATGTGATAATTTGTGGCGGTGTGGGGACACTGCCATATTTTTTATCCAAAGACAGTACACAACTATATTGACAGCATACAACCAGGAAGGTATAATCAGACAAAAAAGAATATACGGAGGTCAGCAGGTATGGAAACGAGTTATCAGGTGATTGACAGGAAAACATGGAAAAGGAATATGCACTGCCAGATTTTCCAGAATAGTTTGGAACCGCAGTATTGCATCAGCCTGGAATTGGATATTACAAATTTCTTGAAAATGGTGAAAAAGAATAGCTATTCTTTTACCTTTGCCTTTATTTATGCGGTATGCAAATGTGCCAATGAGATTGAAGAGTTCCGGTATCGTTTTCTGGATGATGAGGTTGTCCTTTATGATACCATACATACTTCATTTACTTATCTGGATGCAGAAACGGAACTGTTTAAATTTGTAAGTGTACCGATGCAGGAGGATATGGAGACGTATATAAAGGCAGCAGAGGAAAAAGCAAAAAGTCAAAAAGAGTACTTCGTAACTCCGCCTGCAAATGATGAATTTTCTTTTTCGCCTTTACCGTGGATTTCTTATACGCATATTTCTCATACAATTTCGGGTAATAGGACAAATTCGACACCATTGTTTGATTGGGGAAAATTTTTTGAACGGGAAAGTAAAATAGTCTTACCATTTTCAGTGCAGGTACATCACTCTTTTGTTGATGGAATTCATGTGGGGAGATTCGTTGAGAAATTGCAGGATTATTTGAACAAGTGCTAAGTTTCTTTCGTTTGTAATTCCTTAAAAATTGGAATACTCTTGATACATGGTAGATTATGGAAAGTGGGATTGCATCGTAACAGACAGACCCCAAGGCGGATTGCATTAGTACATGAGAAGTCATGAATATGTGCGGTACTGCCGGGAAGGAGAGAGACGATGCCTGACCCTGCGTTTTTATCGGCTGCGAAATGCTTGATAAGCGGAATGCCAGACACCAATGAAAAATGTTGTAGTATTAGTGAAAATCAGATAATTCGTCCGCCGGGACATGCCCCGTGCGTAGAGGTTCATTTTAAAGACCGTAAAAAGTTGAATGTTAGCTTTTTGCGGTCTTTTTTTTGCGTTTATGGAGAAGGCTGTCAGTTTTTTCTGGCTTTACCGCAAGGTAAAGAAAGGAAAGCTGTATGGCAAAACGAAAAATCAGAATCCGGTCCGGAGAACTGGAAGCATGGATGGAGGTTACAGAAGAGGAATACCAGAAATATTACCGCCCATGGGGGCAGCAGAAAAAGCGGGAGCAGAGAAACCGGGAAGCGATGGAGGAACAAGGATATACAGAAGAATCCTATGAAGAATGGAAAGAGAACGATATGAGGACAAAGCTTTTTTCAGAAAGCATGGAGGAACTGATGGAGAAGAAAATTCTGCTGGATATATTACAGGAGGCTTTAGATAGTTTAAGACCGGAAGAGAAGGAACTGGCGGTGAAAGTGTTCGGGGAAGAAGTGAGCGTTTACGAATTTGCCCGGATGAATGGCGGAAATAGAAGGACACTGGATTTCCGAAAAAACAAAGTTCTGGAAAAACTGCGTTGCTTCTTTCGGAAACATGGAATAGATGTGTGAAGAATGGGGATTCGACAAAAAGCACAGATAATGTCGAACGGTTTTTAAAAAATCTTTTCCGTTTCATTGCCTATTTTCAAAAAAGTGTCATTACGACAGTGAAAGGGATAGAGTTGATCGTCCCGGAAAGGAGGAAATGAAAATTGCAGAATGCAGCGGAGCTGATTGGTATTTTACAGGCAATCAGCATTGTGGCGAAGAGCCTTGCCATGAAGCTGATGCAAATTGAAAAAGAAGTGCAGGATTATGAATCCGGCATGGAGGCAGCGGCTGGCAGCCGGGGAAAGAAAGGATGGAAATGGTGATGCGTAAGAAAGTGTTTATCTGCAGCCCGTTCCGTGGGGACATGGAGGGCAATGCAAGAAAGGCGGCGGTTTATTGCCGGATGGCCTGTGAGAAGGGATGCCTTCCCATCGCGCCGCACCTGCTGTTCCCACAGTTTTTGAATGAAGGGATTGAGGCGGAGCGGCAGCTTGGCATCTCTATGGGAATGGAGCTGCTTTTGGACTGTGAGGAAGTGTGGGTGTTCGGGGAAGCCACGGAAGGGATGCAGGCGGAGATTGCCTTTGCAATGGAACAGGGGAAGAAGATACGGTTCATGGAAGGGGGATGTGAGGATGAAGACGGTAATGGTGCTTATCAACGTGACGGGGAATGAAGATCTTGACCGCCAGAGGGCGGCGGAATACTGCCGTTTTGCGGCACACAAGGGGAACATCCCGCTTTCCCCGTACCTGTGCTTCCACGGCGTTTTCAAGGATGAGCTTGCCGGGGCGGTTGAGGGCTTCCTGGGAGCGCAGCTTGTAGAGAACGTGAATGAGGTATGGGTGTTCGGGTTTGAACAGGGGGAAGCACGGAAGAAAAGGGAAGAGGCTG
>DNJW01000269.1 GCA_003488965.1 Lachnospiraceae bacterium
TAGCTGCCGTATTTTGGCAGCTTACGTACCGTTACGGTAATCGCGGAACGAAAGCGCGTCTGTGTTGGAATATACAGGCCGCACAATGACAAGCACTGTCCCGCTAATACTTTTGCAGAAATTTTTCATAATCCTTATAGGTCACCGTCACATAATATTCCCCGAAGTTCATTCCCACTTCCATACCCATAGGGGTATAAAACAAAATAGAGGTGCCGCCGCTTGTAAGATAATACACAATCTCCTGGTCCGTCATATAGTCTAAATCGCTGACGGCCCCGTTCTGCTGGCTGCATCTTTTTCGGAAATCTACCGCAAACTCATCATCAATTTCCATTATACTGTTATTATCCAGAACCATTCCGCTCTCCACGTCAATATTCAAACAGTATAAGCCGTAATCAGTCCAATAGTCCGTGTATATCATTTCACAAAAGACTACGCTCATAACTTCCTGGTCCATATATGTCACATACCCTTCGGAATATACCATAAAACGCTCATCAGGCATCATGTATTTGGAATACTCTTTATAATACTCCTCAAAATATTCTGTTTCATCATCAATCATGTCATTAATTGCTTCCAGATTCGGAATATCCCCCTTCACGACCGGATAGTCCACTGCAATAACCACATTATCATTATTTCCCTCATATTCATAGTTTTCCCACTCTATGGTATAATCCAAATCGGTACGGATAGCATCTGTTATTTCCCCGTAATACTCCCCGCTATTTCCTATTCCCGGTATAGGAATTTCCCCATATGTCCCTTCCTGATTTCCTTTCGGCGGATTTTTGATATAAGGACTTCCATCCCCTTCGTCCACAGTGTTTACCTCAGACTGTCCTGCCTGCCCTGAGGATACTTTTACAAGACAGAATACCGTGACAAGAAAAGCAATGGTAATTGCAACGGCAAATACCGTAATGACCGCCAAAAGCATAAATACCAATGCCGTAGGACTCATTTTCCTATTCTGGGTGCAATGTCTGCACTTATAGGAACCATATCGATACTCTTCGTAATCCTGCCGATAAGAAGAATTCCCCTTTCCTGCCGCTTCTCCCCGCTGCCAGTCATAATTTTCCCGCCGGATATCATCTTCCTGACAAGGTCTGCCGCATTTCCAGGAATTTTGCTCCTGGCTGTCCTTTCGGTTTCCGTTATCCTCATGCTGAAGATTTTCATTCTGCCGGCCTTCTGTATTAGAAACGGAATCCCCCTCCTGACCCGCAGGAGAATCTCGGAACGTTTTGGGCTGGCAGCATGCATTATCAAAATAATGATCTGCCTCTATATTTTTCTCCGGTTCCGTTTTTTCTCCTGCCGTCCCGCTGAAAATTCCCCTTTCAAATTTTTCATTGGCATCCTGCATTGGTCTGTCCATATCTCAGTTCTCCTCCGCCCCTGCTACCCTAAATTCCGATACCTGCCTTTTATCTATTTTCTGTCAAATGCTACCTCGCTGTAATACTCCAATATACACTGACGCATCAGAATCAATGCCGAAGATACTGAAGTTTCCCTTATCTTCGCCCTATTACCCCGGAAATTGTATTTTCTGACTTTTATTTTTCCGCATACATTGCATGCAATATATACCAGTCCCACCGGCTTTTCTTCCGTGCCTCCGTCCGGTCCTGCAATTCCGGTAACCGACACTGCCACTTCTGCCTTGGAAATGAGGGCAGCTCCCTTGGCCATCTCCCTAGCAACTTCTTCGCTGACTGCCCCCTTTTTCTCAAGCAGCCCTTTCTTTATCCCTAAAATCTTCCTTTTTGCTTTATTGGAATAAGTAATATAACCGGATTTATATACATCCGAAATTCCGGGAACATTAATTAATCTTGCCGCCAGCATTCCTCCGGTGCAGGATTCTACCGTACTGACCGTCAGTTTATTGGCTATCAGAAGGTCAGCTACGGCCTTTTCCAGCGTAATATCCGCATTGGTCGTGTAAACATAAGGACCAAACCGGTTTTTCAGTTCTTTCACAACCGGTTTTACTAATTTTTTTGCTTCCTTTTCATCCGCCGCCTTTGCCGTAACCCGAAGATGAACCTCGCAGTTTTTGGCATAAGTGGCAATTGTCGGATTATCCTGACTGTCGATGATATCCTTTATCATCGTTTCCGCCTTGCTTTCTCCCACGCCGCAGATTTTAACGGTCTGGGAATAAATGGTTCCCTCATCTCCGGCCAGATAGGGCATAATCCCCCCTTCAAACATCGGAATCATTTCATTGGGCGGTCCAGGCAAAAGAATCACCTTTTTCCCTTCTCCCTCTATAATTACCCCCGGTGCCGTGCCATTCTCGTTGTCAACAGCAATAGCTCCTTCCGGTATCATTGCCTGCTTCCAGTTGTTTTCCGTCAGTTCCAGATTACGGCTTGTAAAATATTCCTCAATCCTCTTTTTGGAAGGCTCATGCATGAAAAGCTGCCTTCCCATTACCTTCGCCGCAACTTCCTTCGTCAAATCGTCCTCCGTAGGTCCCAGGCCGCCTGACAAAATAACAATGTCGGAACGCTCCAGCGCTGTTTTTAAAACCGCCGCCAATCTTTCTTCGTTATCCCCCACCACGCTCTGGTAAAAACAAGACAGACCTAAGTCCGCACATTTTTCCGACAAATACGCCGCATTTGTATTCACAATATTTCCAAGCAAAAGTTCCGTACCAACCGATATTAATTCTACTGTCATAATCATCCTCTTATCTTTTCTGTTACAGCCTGCATATGCCAATCACCTGGCAGTCTATTCTTCCGGCTATTTTGTTTCCCTCATAACTTCTTTGTTTTTTATCAGATAATCCAGCAGCGAAACTACTGTCAATATCAGCGCAATCCACATCACAATATCCGTAAACAAATACAAGGATTCCAAATTAGCAATCATCAGGCAAATCATAATCATCTGAAATGTTGTCTTAAACTTTCCCCAATAGCTTGCCGCAATTACCACACCGTTATCCGAAGCAACCAGACGGAACCCGCTGATAATAAATTCTCTGGCAATTATCACAATCACTATCCATGCCGGAATTCTCTCCAGCTCTACCAGACAGATTAATGCCGAACACACCAGAAGCTTATCTGCCAGAGGATCCATAAATTTTCCGAAATTAGTTATCAGATTATATTTTCTTGCAATATGCCCGTCCAGCATATCCGTTAAGCTGGCTGCCACAAACAATACAAGGGCAATCCATTTGTCTGCCTCCCCCGCTATAGGAAGAAGCATAAACAGAACAAAGACCGGAATCATAATTATTCTTAACATGGTCAGTTTATTCGGTAAATTCATCACATATCTCTCCTATCAGATCATATTCATGGGAACCCGTTATCCGCACTTTTACAAAATCGCCGCTCATCAGCTGTCTGTCCGTATTGATAAAAAGATATCCGTCCACATTAGGGGCATCTTTGTAAGTTCTCGCCACATAAACATCCTCTTGTGCCACTTTACCTTCTATCATAGCATATAAAATTTTTCCTGTCATCCCTTCTGCCGACTCATAAGCGATTTCCTGCTGCAGCTCCATAATTTCATTTTTTCTTTCTTCCTTTACGCTCTCCTCAACCTGTTCCGGCATCAAAGCCGCCGGTGTGTCTTCTTCCTGGGAATAGGTAAAGACTCCAAGCCGGTCAAATTCCGTTTCATCCACAAATTCCATCAGTTCCTCATGGTCTTCTTCCGTTTCCCCAGGAAACCCTGTAATCAAAGTTGTCCGCAGGCAAATATCGGGAATATTCTCCCTCAGTCTTTTTACAATCGAACTGATTTCCGCCCTATCCGTCCGCCTTCCCATCCTTTTCAGAATCCGGTCAGAACCGTGCTGCACCGGCAGATCAAGATAGTGACAGATTTTTTTCTCTTCCTTCATTACCTGAATCAGTTCCTGGGTAATTTCCTCCGGGTAACAATATAGGATACGTATCCAGTACAGCCCCGGAATCCGGCATAACCGCCGGAGCAGTTCGGGCAATTTCTTTTCCCCATATAAATCACTCCCGTAAAGAGTAGTCTCCTGTGCCACTAAAATCAATTCTTTTACGCCTGATTCCGCCAATTTTTCCGCTTCTGCCGTCAGTTCTTCCATAGGAATGCTGCGATATCTTCCTCTTACCTTAGGAATAATACAATAAGTACAGCATTTATCACAGCCTTCCGCTATTTTCAAATATGCGTAATGCCCTCCGGTAGTTACCATTCTTTTCCGGTTGCCTGACGGTCTGATGTCCAGCGGCAATATATGTTCCTTGCCGTTTCCTTTCAGCGCTTCCTCCAATACATCTGCAATTTTATCGATTGCCGTCGTACCCACAACCGCATCTACTTCTTCAATTTCTTTCCTTATTTCTTTCTGATAACGCTGTGCCAGACAGCCTGTCACAATCAGTGCTTTTATCTTTCCTTCCTTCTTCAGTTCTGCCATTTCCAGAATCGTATTCACGCTCTCTTCTTTTGCGTCGTTTATAAAACAGCAGGTATTTATCACTACAATATCCGCCTCTGTTTCATCGTCTGTAAAGGAGTATCCTTTCTTGTCCAGCACCCCCAGCATCACTTCCGAATCCACTAGGTTTTTGTCACAACCAAGGGATACAAACAGTATTTTCATCCGTTCCCGTACCTTTCTGTCCTCAGTATCATTGCCGAAATCCAAAATATGTCCTTCTGGCGAAGGACTTTCCTATAAGATAAAAAAAGTTGGCCCGGCGGCCAACTTTGCAAGAATTTGCATAGCAAATTCTTGTTGGCTTCTCACAACGCTGCGGCGTAATTTCCTAT
>DNJW01000048.1 GCA_003488965.1 Lachnospiraceae bacterium
GTCAAAACCGGCTTCCCTTGCCTTTCCTGCAGGCACCACCTCCAGCTCTGCAGAAATAAAATCTTCCTCCTCTATATCATAGCTTTCTTTCAGTATGGCAAGCACGCCTTTTTTCACCGCTTCCTTTTCCGGTTTCCTGGCATCCTTATCCTCCTCCTCTTTTTTGCCGATAGAAATCGGCTTGTTGCCGATAATAATATCCAGCGCTTCCCCTTCGATGACTTTTGCCGCCTTTTTCTCCAGCTGCTCCGCTGCCAGATGAATCAGAAGATCCGAAACAAAAAAGACAGGGTCGTCCTCATTGTCCCCGATATTTACCTCCACCGTTGTGCCGTCCTTCTTTATTACCACGCCATGGATTGCCAGCGGAATCGTCACCCACTGATATTTCTTTACGCCGCCGTAATAATGAGTATCCAGATAAGCAAATCCCCCTTCTTCATACATAGGGTTCTGTTTCACATCCAGTCTGGGGGAATCAATATGGGCGCCTAAAATATTCATTCCCTCCGCCATCGGTTTTTCCCCAATCCGGAACATCACAATGGATTTGTTCATACATACCGCGTAAACCTTATCCCCTTTCTTTAAGGCTCTGTTCTCCTTTATCAGCGCCTGCAGTTCCTGATATCCCTCTTCCTCAATTTTATTGACAATCACATCGACACATTCCCTCTCCGTCTTACCCTTATCCAAAAATTCCATATACTCCTTTGCATGGTCCTCTAATTCCTGCAACTGCTTTTCATCATAAGTCTCCCACACATTCTTCTTTTCCATGTCCCATTTTCCTTTCCTACTAAATCCTTATGCTTAATCAACAACGAAACCAATAAATTTGCTGAATATTCTGACAATATATTCCCTGAAAATTCTTTTCGTGCCATGAAGCCAAGACCATAAAACATGAGGACCTCTGTCCGAATGTTTTTGCCTTATTGGGCTTGGCGAAATGCTTGGCACTTTGGAATTTTCAGGAAATATATTGTCAGAATATTCTCACAACTTATAGTTTCCTAATACTTTTTACTGACGCAGCTCAATCCCCAGTCCTTCCAGTCCGTTCAAAATCTTCTTCATGACTGCCGTAATGTCATTCTCCTCCAAGGTCCTGTCCTTCGCCCGGAATGTAACGGAGTATGCCACCGACTTAAACCCTTCCTTAATCTGGCTTCCTTCATAAATATCGAATAACTGGTAACCCTCCAGAATCTTTCCGCCGCGCTGCACAATCACGGCTTCTATCTGTCCTGCCAGAACTTCCTTGGGCACTACCATGCTGATATCCCTGGATACCGCAGGATACTTGGCAATTCCCTCGTATTTTCTGTCAAAAGTAGCAAAAGGAACGATTTCCGGCATATCAAGCACTGCCACATATACCCTCGTTCTTATATCATAATTGTCACATACCTCCGGATGTACCTCGCCCAGATATCCAATCTTTTTTCCTTCATAAAGGATATCTGCCTGCCTGCCCGGATGAAGAAACGGCTTGCCCGCCCCAGGGTCATAAACTGCTCTCTTCTTCATGCCCACACAGTCAAAAAATTCTTCCAGCACACCCTTCATGGTATAAAAATCACCCTCACCGTACATTCCAAGCGTAAACTGCATCCGTTCCTCAGGCAGCTTGGTCAAAGGCAGTTCTTCCGGTATATAAATATTTCCCAGCTCATAAAGACGGACATCTTTATTTCTTCTATTATAATTGGTGGCAAGACTGGTTAACATTCCGTTTAAAGAAATCGTTCTCATAATGGAAAAATCTTCTCCTAACGGGTTTGCAATGGTAATTGCCTGACGCAGCGCATCCCCTTCCGGTATCAGCAGTTTATCGAATACCTTGGGGCTTTCAAAGGAATAACACATTCCTTGTGAAAATCCGCAATATTCTGCGATATCCCTTGCTTTCTGCTCCACCCTTAATTTAAAAGGCAGCTTTCCTGTTGTCGCCTCGCCCTTTGGCAAAGAAACCGGAATTTTGTCATATCCATAGAACCTTGCCACTTCCTCCGCTATATCCGCCGTTCCCAGCAAATCCTGGCGGAAGCTGGGTATCTCAAGCATCTGTGTTTCTTCATCATAAGCCAGTTCAATCATCTGGAAAATCGAAAGCATTTCTTCTCTGGAAATGCTGGTTCCCAGCAGCTGATTTACCTTATCCGCATCGAACTTAATTTTGACCGGCTCTTTTAGCGGCTGGCATACATCCGCAATACCCCCTACTACCTCGCCGCATCCCAGTTCCTGAATCAGCTGGCAGGCACGGTTAATGGCCGCTTCCGCGTTGCGGGGATCCAGTCCCTTTTCAAATTTACCGGAAGCATCCGTGCGCAGACCGATTCTCTTTGCCGATTTACGGATATTCGTGCCGTTAAAGGTTGCTGCTTCAAACAGAACAGTAGTTACATCATCCGTAATTTTAGAATTTTCGCCGCCCATAATACCCGCAATGCCGATTTCCTTCTCCGCATCGCATATCATCAGAACTTCCTCATCCAGCTTCCTAATCTGACCGTCCAGCGTCTGGAATTCGTCCCCGTTTTTCGCACGGCGGACAATAATCTTATGCCCTGCAATCGTATCCAGGTCATAGGCATGCATAGGCTGCCCATATTCTTCCATTACATAGTTTGTAATATCCACCAGATTATTAATCGGCCGGATACCGCTGGCTGCCAGACGCCTCTGCATCCACTTGGGCGAGGGGGCAATCTTAATATTGGTGCACACCCTTGCCGTATATCTGGGACATAAATCCGCATCCTGCACTTCTACGGAAATATAATCTTCTACTTTTTCCCCGTTTTCCTTTACCGTTACCTGGGGCATCCGGAAAGGCTTGCGGAAAGTGGCTGCCGCCTCCCTGGCAATTCCCAGCACACTGTAGCAGTCTACCCTGTTGGAGGTTATTTCATATTCAAACACGGTATCTTTCAGCCCTAAGGCTTCCACCGCATCACTCCCTACTTCAGCATCTTCCCCGAAAATATAAATGCCGTATTCCGGCGCCTCCGGATACATCTCCCTGGTTGTTCCCAGTTCCTCAATGGAACACATCATTCCATTCGACGGCACACCCCGGAGCTTGCCTGCCTTAATCGCAATTCCTTCCTCCGGCAGCGGCCCGCCGTCATGCCCGCCGGCTACCTTTCCGCCATC
Organism: Lachnospiraceae bacterium; assembly: GCA_003488965.1. Taxonomy (GTDB): domain Bacteria; phylum Bacillota; class Clostridia; order Lachnospirales; family Lachnospiraceae; genus Kineothrix. The sequence continues at coordinate 3,166 of DNJW01000048.1, forward strand.
CAGCACAACCGGAACCTTATCCCCTTCCTTTACATTCGGGGCACCCGTTACAATCTGGATAACCTCCGTACCGATATTTACCTGACACACAATCAGTTTATCCGCATCCGGATGTTTTTCGATTTTTTCAATCTGTCCTATCACTATTTTTTCCAGATTTTTATCCAGTCTTTCATAGCCTTCCACTTTCGTCCCGGACAAGGTCATCGCATCGCAATATTCCTGATCCGTACATTCCAGTTCCGGCACATATGCCTTAATCCATGATAATGCTGTATTCATTTTCTTCAACCATTCCTTTCTACCATACGTATTTTCCCGGCCTTATTCCTTCTCCGTTTATGTGCCGGTTAAAATTGCCTCAAGAAACGTATATCATTCTCATAAAGCAGCCTCATATCGTCGATTTCATATTTCAGCAGGGCAATTCTTTCCAGCCCTACTCCAAATGCAAACCCGGTATACTGTTCCGGATTAATCCCGCTCATTTCCAGCACATGGGGATGAACCATACCGCAGCCTAATATCTCAATCCATCCGGAACCTTTGCAGAAACGGCATCCGCTGCCGCCGCATTTAAAGCAGGAAACATCCATTTCCGCACTGGGTTCTGTAAAAGGGAAATGATGAGGCCTGAATTTTACCTTTGTCTTATCCCCGAACAGCTCCTTTGCAAATTCTGCCAAGGTTCCTTTCAAATCAGCAAAAGTAATGCACTTGTCAATCACCAGACCTTCAATCTGATGGAAGGACGGGGAATGGGTAGCATCCACTTCATCGGAACGGAATACCCTTCCCGGCGCAATCATACGGATAGGAAGCTTTCCTTTTTCCATCTCATGCACCTGCGTTGAAGATGTCTGGGTTCTGAGAAGAATATCTCCTGTAATATAAAAGGTATCCTGCTCATCCTTCGCCGGATGCCCATCCGGAATATTCAATGCCTCAAAATTATAGTAATCCTTCTCGATTTCAGGTCCTTCCACTACCTCATAGCCCATGCCTACAAAAATTCTCTCCACTTCTTCCAATGCAATCGTATTCGGATGCCTATGTCCTACATTATTCTTTTTTGCCGGAAGAGTCACATCAATCACTTCTGCTTTCATCTTCGCTTCCCTGATAGCTTTTTCCATTTTCACCTTGGAAGCTTCCAGCATCTTTTCGATTTCTTCCCTTGTCTCGTTCACCATCTGTCCCACCTTCGGTCTGTCCTCCGGCGCCACATCCTTCATGCTCTTTAACACAGCGGTAAGCTGCCCTTTCTTCCCAAGATAATTCACACGTATCTCGTTCAGCTTATCCAGCTGGCCGCTGGCTTCAATCTGTGCCAAGGCTTCCGCCTTGATTTGTGCTAATTTCTCTTTCATATGCTTTTTCCCTTCCTTATCTTAATGATAAAAACTTATGTTAAAACAAAATATCCCCAACATTACATTTATGTAATGTCAGGGACGAAAATTCCGCGGTACCACCCAGACTTGCCGCCTCCCCATTGAGACGGCCACTCGCTTCCCGTAACGTGGGAGGACGTGGGGCCCTACCCGCCCTGCGGCGCTCGAACCCCAGGCTCCGGAGCGTTGCGCCTCCTCTCTTTGCCGCAGCGGGCTCTCAGCCGGTGACCCGCGTTTTCTGTCGGCACGCCCGAGGGGCGGTCTCTTTCATCGCTTTTGTTGTCCATATTATATGCGTGGCTTTAGCGAATTACAATGGTGAATTTCCACAGAATCACGGCTTTTCATTTCCGGGGATTTGTGATATGATTTGACAAAGAAAGGGGAGAGCGAAATGAAGGAATGGGAAAAGCTGCGGGCGGAATGCCTGTCCTGCCGCCGCTGCGCCCTGGCGGATACCCGTACCAACGTGGTCTTTGGCGAGGGAGTGGAGGACGCGGAGGTCATGTGCATCGGGGAAGGCCCCGGCGAGCAGGAAGACCTGAGCGGCCGCCCCTTTGTGGGCCGCGGCGGCAAGCTGCTGGACGATATGCTGGAGATCATCGACCTGCGCCGGGACAAGAACATCTACATTGCCAACATGGTCAAATGCCGCCCGCCCCAGAACCGGGATCCGCTGAACATCGAGCAGGAGGCGTGCGCCCAATGGCTGGAGAGCCAGATAGAGCTTATTCGCCCCAAGATCATCATCTGCCTGGGCCGGATCGCCGCCATGAAGTTTATCAAGGAGGATTTCAAGATCACCCGGGAGCATGGCGTATGGTTTGAAAAGGACGGCATCCAGCGCATCGCCCTGTTTCACCCCGCGGCCCTGCTCCGGGATCCTCGCCGCCGCCCGGAGACCTTTGAGGACCTGAAGACCATCCAGGCCAAGATCAGGGAGATCTGCGAGAGGACCTATTGAGCGGGCAAGGGAAATTTGTACCGATAAATTTACGGCGGGCAGTTGATTTTACCGCCGGGACCATATTATAATAGCCGTATATCACTCTTTTGGAGGGAAACGCCATGACCGACGCGATCAAGCTTTTACAGCTTTTGGAGTCTGACTGTACATTGACGAGCGGGCAGCTCGCAGCCATGCTGGACGCCACCGGGACTGAGGTGGAGGAGACCATCCAGAAGCTTCGGGAAGAGCATATCATTCTGGGCAACCAGGCCGTCATCGACTGGGACCGCACCCAGCGGGAGGCGGTCACCGCCCTCATTGAGGTAAAGGTGACCCCCCAGCGGGGCGAGGGCTTTGACCGGGTGGCGGAGCGCATTTACCAGTATGACGAGGTGGAGAGCGTCTACCTCATGTCCGGCGCCT
>DNJW01000285.1 GCA_003488965.1 Lachnospiraceae bacterium
TGCCCAGAGCAATGCGCGGCTATGTATTTGAGACGTGCATTGTTCTGCCGGTTATGGTACTGGAAGGGCAGATGCGGAACTGAAATAAGGAGAAATCGGAATCATGCGGACGGATTGGGAAGGAAAATTGAGCAGTAAGAAAGATTTTCAGGAGTTACTTTTGGAAATCATAAACCCGCTGCTTCCCTATTACAGTGAAGGAAAAGCGGAACTGATACTCGGTGTTACGGCAACCAACTATGACCAGAAAGCAATCAGGCTGGAAGCATTTTCCAGGCCGTTGTGGGGACTGGTTCCTTTCTGGGCGGGGGGAGGAAGTGCGCCTGCCTTTGAAGAAGTGTACCGGAAGGGTCTGGCGGAAGGAACGAATCCGGAGAGCAAAGAGTATTGGGGCGGTTTCCATGCGTTTGACCAACGGTTTGTGGAGATGGCGGCGATTTCTTACGGGCTGATACTGGCGCCGGAGAAAGTGTGGGAGCCTTTGACGGAACAGGAGAAAGACCATCTGGCTGACTGGCTGTATGGAATCAATCAATATGAGCTTCCTGTCTGCAACTGGATTTTATTTGCAGTCCTGGTGAATATAGCCCTTAAGAAGCGGGGAAGAAAATATGACGTCGAAAAACTGGAGGCTTATTTAAAAGGTACGGATACTTTTTATCTTGGGGACGGATGGTATCAGGACGGAGATTCGGGGCAGAAAGATTATTATGTGTCTTTTGCCATTCATTTTTACAGTTTGTTTTATGCAAAAGTGATGGAGAAGGAAGACCCGGAGCGGAGCAGGCTGTATAAGGAACGGGCCACACAGTTTGGCCGTCAGTTTATTTACTGGTTTGATGAAAACGGGGCGGCGCTTCCGTTCGGACGTTCCCTTACGTACCGTTTTTCGCAGGTGAGCTTTTTCTGTGCCTGCCTGATGGCGGGTGTGGAGCCGTTTTCCGCAGGGGTTATGAAAGGGCTGATCGTACGGCATTTGTGTGACTGGATGAAGAAACCTGTGTTCGACCGGAACGGAATCCTGACCATTGGATACGGTTATCCCGATTTGGTGATGGGAGAGCGGTATAACGGTCCGGGTTCGCCGTATTGGGCGTTAAAGACTTTTGCCGTACTGATGCTGCCGGATGAACATCCGTTTTGGAGTGCGGAAGCGGAGCCCATACCGCAGCTTACGGAACAGGTGGCGCTTCCTTATGCGGATATGCTGATTCGCCGCTATGAGAATCATACGACGGCCTATGTGCCGGGAAAGTACAGTCCTGCCGGACATGGGCAGACTCCGGCGAAGTACGGAAAGTTTGCCTATGATACGAGGTTTGCTTTTAACGTGGCGAAGTCCGCCTATGAGCTGCATGAGGCGGCTCCGGACAGTATGCTGGCTTTTATGGTAAACGGGTATGTATATGTAAGAAGAATCTGTGAGGAATTTCAGGTGTCGGAAACGGACGTGATATCGAAGTGGGTGCCTTATGAAGGAATTGCGGTGGAAACTGTTATTACGCCGACCGGATACGGGCATTGCCGTAAACACATCATAGAAAGCAACAAGGAATGCGAAGCCTATGACTGCGGATTTGCAGTGGAAATAGATGTAGCGGGCGAAAAGCTGGTGCAGGAAGATAATACGGCATGGGTGGAAAATGAATACTGCGAATGTCAGGTGATAGCGGTGCAAGGGGAAGGAAAAGGAGAAATTATCATCGCTGACCCCAATACCAATCTGCTGCATCCCATGACACGGATTCCGGCAATCCGTTATCAGATTCACAAGGGCAGGAACGAAATTGTAACGGAAGTGAAGGCAGGATATCACCGTAAATGGTAAGGAACAACGGTTTTTAAGAAAGCAGGGCGAAGGGGGCATGGAAGAATGGCGAAGCTGTTTAGTTATGACAATCCGGTATGGAGGTTTATGGGCAGGGTGGCGGATGTTTTTTTTCTGACGGTGCTGTGGGCGGCGTGCAGTCTGCCTGTCATTACGGCGGGCGCTTCCACTTCCGCGCTTTATTACGTATCCTTGAAAATGGTAAAGAACCGGGAGGGGTATCTTGGAAAGTCGTTTTTTAAGGCTTTCAGGGATAATTTTGCACAATCTACCGTAATCTGGCTGCTAATGCTGGCGGCGGGTGCTTTTCTTGGCACGGATTTGTATTTCTTTTATCATTTGGAATCAACGGCAGCGGTCTTTGTTTTCTGGCTGTTGTTCGTATTTGCCGTATTGTATTTGTTGGTGGCGGTGTTGGTTTTTCCCTTGGAGGCGCGGCTGGATACAAAAATTGGAAAGCTGTTTTTCATGGCGTTTATGGTCAGCATCAAAAATTTTTCATGGGTGATGCTGATGCTTGTTATTGTAGTCTGTATTTTGGCAGCAGGAGTATTTGTATTTTGGCCGGTACTTCTCGTGGCGGCGGGAACGATTGCCTATCTTCATTCTTTGATTCTGGTGTGGATAGTGTTTCCGAAATACGGGTGGAACGGGAAAGAAGAATAGATATAACGGAGTAGCATTTGAAAGGACAAGGTAGGAATTATGGCGACATTGGCATTGAAGGTTTTGGATAAAAGCGGGAAGACGATTTGCGTAAGCAGCGGGGAGGATTATGTAAGCCTTGTATGTACGGCGGAGTACAAAGAGGGCGACCGCATTGTGCTGGAAACTTCGGAGAAAAACCGGTATGTATTTTTGCAGGTGGATGATGCGCTGGGAGCGGCATTTTGTTATATTACGGGAAATGTGTCCTATGAGATACCTTTTGGAGAGAAGCGTATCTGTTATTCTCCGAAGGTGTTTTACGGAAACCGGCATTATTTGTATGCGCGGGTGGCAAGGCAGGACGAAATAGGGACTTACCGGAATATGGCATTGAATGTATGCGACCAGCACGGGGATACGGGATGTTTCCCCCATGCATATGCCAATGTGGAGACGAGGGGCGAATCGGTTTTTGCTGCGCGCAATGCCATTGACGGCGTGTGCGAGAATCGTTCCCATGGTGAATGGCCTTACGAATCGTGGGGCATCAATATGCAGGATGATGCGGAGATGACAGTGGATTTCGGAAGGGAAATAGAGGCGGATAAGGTGGTTCTTTACACCCGTTCGGATTTTCCCCATGATAATTGGTGGACACAGGTGAAATTGAGCTTTTCTGACGGTTCAGAAATTCTGTGGGATTTGGAAAAGAGCAGTCTGCCCCATGTAATTACGTTTGAGACAAAACGGATTACATGGGTGAAACTGAGTGATTTGATAAAAGCGGATGATCCGTCGCCTTTTCCGGCACTGAGCCAGATTGAAGTGTATGGAAGGGGACTGTAAGGGCTGCAGTTTTCTTTCAGTTGAAGTATGCTGCTTAAAATTAGTAATATTTATAAAAAACATAAAACAAGAATAAAATGGTTTAGAAAGGAAGGAATGGCAAATGGAACTGAGGACAGCGGCTTCACCAAGGGATGTGAAGCATTATACCACCGAAAGACTGAGGGAAGAATTTTTAATTCAGGGGTTATTTTTGGAGGATGAAATCAAACTGGTATACAGCCATATTGACCGTATTATTACGGGAGCGGCAACACCGGTGTCCAAGACGCTTGTACTGACTGCAGGCGATGAGCTGCGTGCGGAGTATTTCCTGCAGAGAAGGGAAATGGGTGTTATCAATATCGGCGGTGCGGGTGTGATTACGATTGACGGAAAGAAATATGATGTAGCTTTTAAAGAAGGTATGTATATCGGAATGGGTGCAAAAGATATCAGCTTTGAGAGCAAAGACGGTTCTAATCCGGCGAAATTCTATATTAACAGCGCGCCGGCACATAAGGCATATCCTACTGTTTTAATCAAACCAAACGGCACACCGGAGGAAGGCGTGGTAATCGTTAAGGATGAGAACAAGGTAGAGCTGGGGTCTTTAGAGGACTCGAATCATAGGGTAATATGCAAGTATATCCTTCCGGGGCAGGTAGAGAGCTGTCAGCTGGTAATGGGAATGACGAAATTAGAGCCGGGAAGCGTATGGAATACCATGCCTTGCCACACTCACGACAGACGTATGGAAGTATATCTTTATTTTGAAATGCCGGAAGATGCGTTTGTAATGCATTATATGGGAGAGCCGGATGAAACAAGGCACATCATAATGAGAAATGAAGAAGCGGTGATTTCGCCCAGTTGGTCTATCCATTCCGGATGCGGTTCCAGAGCCTATACTTTTATTTGGGGCATGGTCGGGGAAAACCAGGATTTCGACGATATGGACGGCGTGGCAATGAAAGATTTAATGTAAATTTTTTATAGGGAAATATTTAAAAAGAAATGGAGAAAAACAATGAGCGATTTTATGAAGAAGTTTTCACTGGAAGGAAAGGTAGCATGGGTAACGGGGGCGTCCTATGGAATCGGGTTTGCGATTGCAAGCGCATATGCGGAAGCAGGAGCAGCCATCGTATTTAACGATATCAAACAGGAACTGGTTGATAAAGGGCTGGCAGCTTATGAAGAAAAAGGCATCAAGGCTCACGGGTATGTATGCGATGTAACGAATGAGGAGCAGGTACAGGCTACGGTTGCACAGATTGAGAAGGAAGTAGGCGTGGTGGATATTCTTGTAAACAATGCAGGTATTATCAAACGTATTCCCATGTGTGAAATGACGGCAGCAGAATTCCGTCAGGTAATCGATGTAGACTTGAATGCGCCTTTCATTGTATCTAAGGCAGTGATTCCTGGCATGATTAAGAAAGGTCATGGCAAGATTATAAACATCTGCTCCATGATGAGTGAGTTAGGACGCGAAACCGTATCCGCATATGCGGCAGCAAAGGGCGGTCTGAAGATGCTTACCAGAAATATTGCATCCGAGTATGGGGAATTCAACATTCAGTGTAACGGCATCGGCCCCGGCTACATCGCGACACCTCAGACAGCTCCTCTTAGGGAAGTACAGCCGGACGGTTCCAAACATCCTTTTGACCAGTTTATTATTGCGAAAACTCCGGCTGCACGTTGGGGTGAGACAGAAGATTTGCAGGGACCTGCAGTATTCCTTGCTTCCGATGCTTCGGATTTCGTAAACGGACATGTTCTTTATGTAGACGGCGGTATCCTTGCCTACATTGGAAAACAGCCGCAGTAAAACAGTTGGCCCGTCAGACAACTTTTCTTCTTGAAAAAATAGGAGCGGCATGTTATATTAGAACTATAAAAGGAACAACCACCCACAAGATGGGTTGACCTAATAAGAAGATAGAAAATCCACCCTGCTACTCGGTCAAAGTTTTGGGGTGGTTTTTCTATGTAGATTTGATGGAATTCTGTTTGCCAGACGGTGTTGCCGAACAGACCTTTTGACATCCGAATCTTATATGATAGAATAGAAATGGTTAATATATTAGGAAAGGGCGGGAAGGAAGCAATGTTCAAAAAGAAGAAAAAGAAAATAGAAGTAGAGTTTGACAAGGAAAGACAGCGTCCTGTCCTGCATTGCAGTATTTGCAACGGTGAACAGGTGGCCGGGTTTAAGGATATTTCTACCGGAAAGTTTCAGGAGGTTATGGTTATCAGGGACAGTAAGGATTTGGAGGAATTCCGCCAGATGTATGGGCTGGGGGATGTGCCGAAAGAGTATTAGGGTGAAAAGAAGTTCTAA
>DNJW01000284.1 GCA_003488965.1 Lachnospiraceae bacterium
GTAATCTACAAATAAAACGAGTGAAAAAAGTAATATATATTTAATCAGTTCTATGCCATCCGCACTCGTCATCATTCCGAGTAAAATAGTAAAGGCAATCAGCCTCTTTCCTTTTTTTTCTGCACACATTGCTGCAAAAAATGCTATGGCAAACGGATTGATTTGAAATAACCACACTCTCCCCAGCAGGAAACTCATACCCGCCAGCAAAATGAACCTCGTATTTTTCAAAACTTATGCCCCCCATCTCCTAAGTTCAAATTGGCGCCGCCCAGCCAGCCTGATGGCGCGAGCGAAATATAGGTTGTTGTACTAGTATAGACAACCCTGTAGGAATATTTTGTCAAAACGGGGGGCGGCAGTGGGAAAAGTTTTCGACACTTTTCGAGTAGTAAGGTATCCCGGACTCAACTAGGATACCTCCCCCACTCGATTGTTGGAAAATTATAAGTGGAAGTATTGGGGCTGGCAAACTTATTAAAACCAATAACTACTTGACAATTATTTTTATTTGGAATAATGTAGAAATACTACGAAAAAGTAAGCGGTGAGAAACAAATGGAGGAACTTAAAAAATTATTTCAGGCTACCGACATGACCATAGGGGAACCATGGAAACAGATTGTGCGTTTTACAGCTCCTATGTTAATTGGAAATATTGCCCAGCAGCTTTATAATACAGCGGACAGCGTAATTGTAGGAAGATATGTGGGGGATAATGCTTTGGCTGCGGTAGGGAGCGCATCTCCTATATTGAATCTTCTGCTTGTTCTGTTTGTAGGTATTTCGGTGGGAGCAGGAATTATGGTTTCCCAGTATTTCGGGGCGAAGCAGAGGGAAGATTTGTCAGGAACGATAGGAAGCTGTGTGACTTTGACAGCGATTTCTTCTGTTATTATTATGATTATAGGACCTTTGGTTTCTGGACCTTTGTTAAAGCTTTTGGATACGCCGGAAACTATATTCGGATGGTGCAGGTCTTATTTGAATATTATTTTTATCGGTATTTTAGGAATGGCATATTATAATATTCTGGGAGGAGTCCTGAGAGGATTGGGGGATTCGGTATCGGCGCTTATTTATTTATTGGTTGCTACAGTGGTAAATATTATATTGGATATCGTTTTTGTCGCCAGCTTTAATATGGGTGTTGCGGGCGTAGCTCTTGCAACAGCGATTGCACAGGCATTGTCAGCAGTTCTTTGTTTCTTTAAACTGCTTAAAATGTCGGATATTTTTGACTTTAAAGCAAAATACTTAAAACTGCATAAAAAATATGCGTTAATGACAATCCGTTTGGGACTGCCTTCCGGGCTGACGCAGGCAATTTTTTCTATGGCGATGATTATTGTCCAGTCTTTAACAAACAGCTTTGGAGAAATGTTTATTGCCGCCAATGTTATTGTCATGAGGGTGGATGGATTTGCCATGATGCCTAATTTTTCTTTTGGAACTGCAATGACGACTTATGCAGGGCAGAATGTGGGAGCAAGGGAATTTGACAGGGTTGAGAAGGGTGCAAAGCAGGGTACGCTTATTGCTATGGGTGTATCTGCTGTAATTACCTTGATGATTCTTATTTTCGGCAGGCAGCTGATGGGTATCTTTACGGAAACGGAAGAACTGGTGGATATGAGTATGCGCATGATGCGTATTCTTGCCGTAGGGTATATTGCGATGGCAGTTACTCAGTCTTTGTCGGGCATTATGCGCGGAGCCGGAGATACGATGACCCCTATGTGGATTTCACTGCTTACAACAGTAGCAATCCGTGTGCCGGTGGCGTATGGGATTGCTTATTTAACAAGAAGCGGACAGTATCCCGGCGGACGCTGTGAAAGTGTGTTTATTTCTTTGCTGGTTTCATGGACGCTGGGAGCTGTTATTACATTTATATGTTATCGATGGGGAAAATGGAAACAGAAGGCTATTGAAGAATAAAAAGGAAGTGAGGAAAATGCAGCAGGAAGAAAAATACATATATATGACAGAAACACCGGTTCCGCGGCTTATCGGAGAATTGGCTGTTCCTACCATTATCAGTATGCTTGTTACTTCATTTTATAATATGGTGGATACTTTTTTTGTAGGAAAAATTAACAGGCAGTCTACGGCAGCAGTGGGTATTGTTTTTTCCGTAATGGCTTTGATTCAGGCATTGGGATTTTTCTTCGGACATGGTTCAGGAAATTATATTTCAAGACGTTTAGGGGCAAAGGATTTTGAAGAAGCCGCAGCGATGGCGGCAAACGGTTTTTTTCTGGCTTTTCTTTGCGGACTTGCGGTGATGGCGGGAGGACTGTTTTTTTTAAAGCCTTTGGCTATAGCTCTTGGCTCAACTCCTACGATTCTGCCATATACGGAAGCATATTTAAGAATTATTCTGATGGGTGCTCCTTTTATGACGTCCTCGCTTGTATTGAATAACCAGCTTCGTTTTCAAGGCAGCGCAGCATATGCTATGGTGGGAATTGTAACGGGTGCAGTCATTAATATTGTTCTCGACCCTGTTTTAATTTTTCTCTGCGGAATGGGTGTGGCAGGTGCGGCCGCAGCGACAGTAATCAGTCAAATTTGCAGCTTTATGCTTTTATTATTCCAAAGCAGGAAGGGAGGCAATATAAGAATCCGGTTCTGTAATTTTAAGCCAAACGGACATTATATCAAAGAAATTTTCAGGGGAGGAGTTCCTTCTTTATGCAGGCAGGGACTTGCCAGTATTTCAGGAATTCTGTTGAATCATGGGGCAGCAGTCTATGGGGATGCTGCTATTGCAGGAATGTCGATTGTGTCAAGGGTATCTATGTTTGCCAGTTCCGCTCTTATCGGATTCGGCCAAGGGTTTCAGCCGGTCTGCGGATTTAATTATGGGGCAAAGCTGTACCGGCGTGTCAGGGAAGGATTTGTATTCTGTGTAAAATATGCTACTATATTTTTAGTGGGGGTATCTATAGCAGGATGTGTGTTTGCACCCGGAATTATCGGTTTGTTCAGAAAGGGCGATGAAGAAGTAATTGCAGTTGGTGCAACGGCGCTTCGTCTGCAATGTCTTGCATTCCCGTTGACAGGATGGATTGTCATGTCTAATATGATGCTGCAGTCCATCGGAAAAGCGCTTAAAGCTTCTGTTTTAGCGGCAGCAAGGCAGGGATTGTTCTTTATTCCTTTGATTTTAATACTGCCAAGGCTGTTTGGATTATTTGGAGTAGAGGTATGCCAGACGGTGTCGGATGTTTTGTCTTTTGCATTGGCGGTGCCTTTGTGTATCAGTGTGCTGAGGGAGATGAAACAAGAAGAAGTTAACGAAGCGAAAATATTGGAAGAAAATAATAGATAAGGAGGATGAAAATTGAAAAGAAGAATATATGAGGTATTAGTAATCTGCTGTTTCAGCATATGTATGGCAGGGTATGGAAAAAAGACGGATTTGTTCCAGAATGAAGAAGTATTGGCCAAGGAATTGCATGAGGGAAAATTGGAAGAAAAGCAGTCTGCAAATTCCAGTCAGGAACAGATAATTGAAGTAGGAAAAGTAACGAATGATAATAAGACAGAAAACGAAGAATCGGAAAAAAAGAATTCAGAGAAGTTAATTGCTATAGATGCGGGACATCAGGGAAAGGGAAACTCTGAAAAAGAGCCGATTGGGCCAAATGCCACAGAAACGAAAGCAAAAGTAACTTCAGGCACACAGGGAGTAGCCAGCGGATTAGCAGAATATGAATTAAATCTTCAAGTATCTTTAAAGCTGAAAGAGGAATTATTGGAGAGAGGTTATCAGGTTTTAATGATAAGAGAAACCCATGATGTGAATATCAGCAACAGTGAACGGGCGGCTATGGCTAATGATGCAAATGCCGATGTATTTATCAGGGTGCATGCCAATGGCTCGGAAAATTCAAAGGCGAATGGAATGCTGACAATTTGCCCAACAAAAAATAATCCCTATTGTCCTGATATTTATGACAATTCATCTCTGCTTGCAACAGAGGTTCTGGATAGTATGGTGGAAGCAACCGGAGCAGTAAAGGAACGTGTATGGGAAACAGATACTATGAGCGGGATTAACTGGTGCAAAGTACCTGTTACCATTGTAGAGATGGGCTATATGACGAATAAGGAAGAAGACCTGAAAATGGCGGATGAAGCATATCAGGAAAAAATTGCAGTAGGAATTGCAAATGGAATTGACAGTTATTTTAATAAGCTAGAAGAACAAAATTAGGATTATCTTAATACGGAAGATAAAAAAGGGAGCATTTCCCTGTTATAAACTGTGAAAGGGTAAACAGGGAAATGCATTTTTTTGCAGTATACCGGGAAAGGTTGAAGGTTCTTGCTTTGGAGGCATTCATTTCTATTCTTTCAAAATGAATGGATAAATTCACCCGGTATTCTTCCATCCATGTGTTGGTCAGACAAGGGAATGGAAAGTAGTCTATCCCATATTTTTTCATCCACTGTTCCCATTCCAGCTGGGGGGTATATGAATGCTGGGGTTCGCCGATAAGGGCAGCCAGGGTCTGGGCATTCAGTATGGCAGGAGCGGCGTCAGCCGACAGTCTGGACAGATATTTTGTATCATAGCCGTAAATGGATATACTGGATTTATCCTCATAATCCTTATCGGCCAGCATTTGGGAAATGTTGTATTTTGCAATAAAGTAGTCAGGGCGGCTGAAGGAAAAGCCAATATAGAAAATAGTGACTGTAACAATGCAATATTTGAATAAAGGAAAAGCTGTTTTATATATCTTAAAAATAACACCGGTCATGAGAAGGAAGATTACAGCTAAAGCCCAGAGTACGAAAATACGAAGAAATGTCAAGTCATAATGTTTAATGTACATGAACATACGCATGGTGCTGGATGCAATCATAATATAAGTGCATAAGGATACTATAGTTAAAAGTATTTTAAGGACTTTATTTTCTTTGAATCTGCCAAGACAGATGAGTACTAAAGCCAAGTTAATAAGACAGACAAAAAGAAGCTGGAAAAAACCTTCTCTTGCATAGTCGGCATAGGTATAGCTGGCAGGTATGTAATTTTCAGGAAGCTGCATATTGCCTATGAACAGATATACAATCTGGATGCCGCTGAATAAAAGGTATATGACCGAGAGAATGGAAGTGACAGTTATTGCAATTAACGGCTCGCCGGTACGTTTATCAGGGACTTGTTCTTTAATAGATTTTTTTTCTAAGCAGGCTAAAATACTGTAAGATGCAAAAAAAGAAAAGAGTACGGAAAAGCATAATCCCATAAAATTATTCTGCAGCCAGTAAAGGGAGATAAAATCTTTTATAAAAGAATAGAAAACAATATCTGCAGAAGAAAGCAGCAGCAGTATAACAATAATGAGCGGTATAGAAATAAGAATACCGATAAAGATATA
>DNJW01000349.1 GCA_003488965.1 Lachnospiraceae bacterium
GAACTATGGGGCAGCAGATTCTTCTATAAGATATGAGTACCATGACAAGTATCAGAAAAATAGGGTGGGTTATCATGAATATTCCATTGATATGCAGGAAATGAAGGATATTTTGGATAAAGAATGTTAAATCAAATCAAAGAAAAAAACGGAGAGATTCAGTATGTTACTCTCGACTATCCGAGATTTGATTACGGTCAAAGACGAAAATAAATTTTTGAAATTCATATCTTGTGCCGCTGCCCGGACTGCCCAGGAAGTCAATCTTGCAGATATAGGAAATGATATAGGGATTGACCGCAAAACAGCAGAGGGCTGGTTATCCATTCTGGTATCTTCCGGTCTTGTATATTTATTGCAGCCATATTCTGGGAATACGATAAAGAGGCTTATCAAACGTCCGAAGATGTATTTTATGGATATAGGGCTTGCCTGTTATCTGACATTATGGAACAATCCAAGGGCGCTGGAATTATCTGCGATGGCGGGCGCTATGTTTGAGAGCTATGTGGTATCGGAGATTATAAAGGGGTATGCAAACCATGGCATTGATGTCAGAAGCCGTTTTTGTTATTACAGAGATAATAACGGCAAAGAAATAGACTTAATGATTTTGGAAAACGGGAAGCTGTATCCGATTGAGATAAAGAAGAGTGCAGATCCGGGGAAAGATGCATTAAAAAATTTCAGTGTATTGAATAGTCTGCCGGAGAGGGTAGGAGAAGGAGCGGTTATCTGTATGGCTTCTATGGTAATACCGTTGGATGAAAAGAATAAGCTGGTTCCGATTAAGTGCGTCTGATAACAGGAAACCGCTTTTATAAAAAATTGAGGTCAAAAAAGAGGAAATAGAGGTCATTTCCTTTTTTTGCCTCAATTTTTTTGTATATTAAAATATATAATTCGGCTAATTTCTACAAAAAATTCAAATGGGACAAATAAAAATGATATGAAAAAGACATATTATCAGATACTGGAACTGAATCAGGCAAAGGCCATAACAGAAGAAGAAATCAAAAAGGCATACCGGAGGCTGTCCAAAAAGTATCATCCCGATGCCAATCCGGGAAACCGGGAAGCGGAAGAACGGTTCCGGGAAATATCGGAGGCTTATGCTGTTCTAGGAGATAAGGAAAAGAGAAAGCAATATGACAATCGTCTTAAGCATATTGTAAAGGGACAGGGAGCCGGACAGGGGAAGGAGCAGCAGCCAAGACGCAGCCCTGGAAATGATTTCTTTGGCGGGAGCAGTATGTCGGCAAACTTTGAGCGCTTTTTTGGGTTCCGTCCTCAAACCGGAAACGGCGGCAGGGAACAGACGGGCCATGGGGGAGGAAAAAAAATAAATCCGCTGGATACAACGGATTTATTCGAAAAATACATGGGTATCAAAAAATAAGCAGGGACGGGTACTGCAGAAAGGGCGGATGATAATGGAGCCTGAAGAAAAAAAACGGGATTGGATATCGGTTATTGAAGAAAGAGAAAATATTTGCATGAATCCGGATATATGGGAAATATGGTCAAAGGAAGAAGTAAAGGAAGCCGTGGAACAGACATCCCCTGCGGCAGCCCCGGTTTATCTGGTGGAAGGAGCATGTGTCCAATGCAGTAAAATGCTGCCTGCCATGTTTAATGTAAGAATAAAGGTACTTATGAAATCTTTTGATTTGATATACCGCGAAAAGTGGCTTAAGGATACAGACACCTTTTTCCAGCCGGCTTCTTTTGGCTGCTGCGGGAATCCGCAGACACCCTGCCAGCCGGTTGTGCAGACATGGTTAGGCTGCAGCCTGAAAACCCTGGTTGGGTTACGGCCGGTCTTGACAATGGATTCCTATTTAATCTGCCAGAAAGGGGGAATTATTACCCCCAAGACGGACGGGCAGAATGCGGCGGAAGGAAAAGGGGATAAAGTAGGGAATCTGATTAATGAATGGCTGCAATTGTATGACGGTCCTACCGTGTCGGGAAGAGGGCGTACGGTCACTATGCCGGCGGGCGTACAGCCGAGAAAATGGGCGATGAAGGAAGGACTGACAAATATTAATAAGTATGCGAGGAATGCGATAAACGGCAGCAACAGTGTCCATACCGGGAAAAAGAAGGAGCTGTATGATAATAACGGAAGATATTGGGTGGCAGTAGGACCTAAGGTAATGAATCCGGACCATAAAGAAACAAAGGCATGTTCGGCAGCAGAGATGAAGTACGGAACATTTCTGGATGCGGTCATTAAAGATGATGAGGGAAACCGGTATTATGTACCTTGTGTGGTGGGAGACTGCAAAGCGCATACCTATCCTAACGGAATCTATCAGACGGGAAAAGGATATCCCAACGGCACAGATGTCCACACCGGGAATGTGGACGGGTCGGTAATCGAATTCTGCGGGAATGGTTCGATTGCAGGGCTGGGCCGTTATAGCATAGAGAAAATTATCGTATATGATGTGGCTCCCTGACAACAGTTCAGCCATAGAATATTCCGCTCCCGGATCTGAATATGTAATGATCGGAGAATAGGAGGCCGCAGTGGAGAAAAAAATAGGAATTGATTTGTGGATAGCATGTATCTGTGCGGCCATTATGAGCATTGCGTGGATATATATGGAGAAAGGGAAAGGACGTATATGGACGCTGGCAGCAAGCGGTGCCGTTATGGTTTTGTTTCTGCTTCTGGCTGTTTTTGAAAAAAGCCTCTCTAAGCGGAAATACGCGGGAAGAGGTGGAAGAAGGGAAGGGCGGCTGCCGGGCGGCGGACAGATTTCCCGGCTGATTTTATTGAGCGACGAAGATACGGAGCTGATGGCATGGGATATGTATGGGAAAACGTCCCTTGTTATAGGCAGAGATGTGGGAGAAAACCAGGTGGATGTAAATCTTGCTGCCAGTCCTTATGCCAGTATGGTGGATGTGGAGCATGCCGTGCTGAATTATTCCGGCGGGGAATGGTATGTGGAAGATGTAGGCAGCAGGAATGGCATTGGTATAAAAAAAGCGCAGGACGGAAGAACATACCGGCTTTCCCGGGATACGCCCTGCCGTGTGGAAGCTGGGGACATCCTTCTGGCCGGCATGAACCGGCTGCTGCTGCGTTAACTATGGCAGGACTGTGCGGCGGCCAAGGGCGTGGCACGGAATGGATATGCAAAGGATAAAAGGAAGGGAAGGATAAAAAAATGGGAAACAGCAATTTAATCCGCTGTCAGAACGGGCATATGTTTTCCGCAAGGAGATACGGTACTGTGTGCCCTTATTGCAATATTGAAACAGCAACGAAGGAGAAAAAAGAAGCAGGGTACAGTGACACGGAGACGGAAGAAATGCTTTTTCTTCAAGAGATGGAGCCGGTATGCGGGTGGATTGTATGCATATCCGGTCCGAGGCAGGGAAAGGATTATAAGATTAAGTCAGGCAAAAATTTTATAGGACGTGCCGACGATATGGATATACAGATACTGGGAGATAATAAGATTTCCAGAAGAAATCATGGGATTATCGTATTTGACCCGAAAAAAAGGGAGACAGTGCTGCTGCCGGGGGACAGCAACGGACTTGTTTATCTGAACGATTCGGCGGTTTATACGCCTGCGGTTTTAAGTGCTTTTGATAAAATAGAAATGGGAGAGAGCATATTTGTTTTTATTCCCTTTTGCGGTGAAAATTTTATGTGGGAAGAAAACACATCCGATGGCAGGGAATCATAGAGGAAAAATCAATGGAAATCTATTTATGGACGATAGCGGCGCTGGGGGCGGCCGCAGTCTGTCTGATTATTTACAGAGTGTTTGGACTGGGCTTTTATGGGGAAGAATATTCCCTCTGTGAAACGGGGACGTGTGCAACCATCGGTGCAAGAGAAATCCAGGCAGATGCTTACGGTATTGTAGAGGAAGAGGATGGACTGATGGCGGTGCTGGCGGACGGCATGGGCAATAGCTATGGAGGCAAAATTGCCAGCAGGATTGCGGTGGAGGTATTTGAGGATGTATTTCATGACAGCAGTGCATTTTACAATCCCCAGTATTATTTCCGCAAGGCTTTTCATGCGGCAAACCGGGAAATATTGGAATGCCTGGACGGGGAAAGAGGGGCTGCATCGGTGGCGGCGGTTATGATTAAGGGGAGGAAGCTGTATTATGCATCGGCAGGCGGTGTGAAAATTGCGGTGTACCGGAATCATGAGCTGGTTCCGGTAACTTCCGGGCATACGATAGACGCATTGGCAAAGCAGAAATACAAGGAGGGAAAGCTGGCCCGTCAGACAGCGGTTTCCTTGCTGGAGAAACACCGTATCTATAATTATGTAGGACAGGACGGTTTCCGGGATATTGAGTTTTTTGATGTTCCCATCAGCCTATACGGGGGAGAGTATGTAGTGCTGCTCAGCGACGGGATGTATGAAGGGGTGTCATGGAAAGAAATGGAAGAATGTCTGGAAAAAAGAGGGAGCTGTGAAGAAAAAGCGTTGGAGCTGACAGAAAAGATAAACGCTATGATAGAGGAAGGCGCGGATAATGCAAGTATAGTGATACTGCGGGTGATATAGCCGATTGGGAATCGCAAAATTGCGGAAACATTCTGGTTTCGCAATTGGCGGGCTAAAGGCATTATGAATGGAAAGAGAAACAAGGATAAGAGGACAAAGGGGAACAGAAGATGAGGAAACAGAACAGCGTGTTTCAGACGGCATTTCTCTCGGAGGCAGGCAGCCAGCTGGAGAATAATGACTATTTTGCCTATGTGGAGCTGGATAAATATGCATGTTATGTAATTGCCGACGGGCTGAATGAACAGCCCGAAGCGGAGAGCGCCAGGCTGGCAATCGAAACTGTGCTGCTTGCCTTTCAAGAGCATCCTTCTATGAGAAAGAGCGCGGTGCGTTCCTACTTAAAGGCCGGAAATAAAGCGCTGCAGCAGGCAAAGGGAGAGAGCAGGCTGAAAGCCTCTGTGGCAGTGGCGGTGACCGATTATACGAAGCTGCGCTACGGGTATGCAGGAAATACAAGACTGCGCTTATACCGGGAGGGAACGGTCAGGGAAAAAACACGGGATATGTCCCTGGGCGATGATATGACGAAGAAGCGCGGGCTGGTAAAGGATGCGCTGGCAAGGCATGAAGAAAGAAATAATCTTTATACATGGATGGGGCAGGGGAAAGGCTTTGCCCCTTATATATCAAAGAAAATTAAACTGGTAAACGGGGATATCCTTACCATGTATACCAGAGGAATCTGGGAAAATCTGGATGAGGGAGAGCTGGAGGATATTTTTTCCGAAGCAAAGGACGACCCGAAGGAATGTTTGGACAATGTGGAAGATATGCTGCTTTCCAAACAGCCGGAGGGACTTGGAAATTATACATTTGCGGCTGTATTTGCCGACAAAATTTTTCTGGACCCTAACAGGAAGAGAAGGATTAAGAAGATAATTATTGTGTCCGTCATCGTCCTTGTCATTGCGTTGGCAATAGCGCTGGTGATATGGTTTTTAAACTGGCAGAGAAAGAACCGGATAGAGGAGATGGGGAGGAGATATGAGGATACTCTGGATTACATAGAAGACAGTAATTATGTCCGGGCAAAGGAAGAGTGTGAAAAAGCGCTGGAACTGGCAGAAAAACTGCGGGACAAAGAAAAACTGCAAGAAATATCCGGTTATATGAAATTAATAGAAGCCGTCAATATGGCGGATGATATTTATGCGGAAGGAAAGTACGAAGAGGCACAGGAAAATTACCGGACAGCAAAAGAGCGCTCCCGTTACGCGGATCATGCAGCGGATACCTATATAGACCGGAAGCTGGAAAGCATCGCGGATTATCTGTCCGTATTCGATTATATACGGCTTGGGGATTCTCTGGCGGTAAAAGGGGATTTTAAGGATGCGGAGGAAAAATACCTTGCGGCCAAGAATCTTGCAACCTCTATCCACTATGAGGAAGGGCGCAGCCAGAGCATGGATGCCCTCGACCGGCTTTATGAGGATTTGGCAGCCAGACAGGAGGAAACAGAGGCACAGGTGCAGGAAAGGGTAGCCGAAGAAACAGGAGCGGCGGAACTGTCAGCGCAGGGAGACAAGGCATTTGCGGAAGGGGATTATGAAGGGGCAAAGGTTTATTATGCCATGGCAATGGATAAATATCAGGGACTGGAAGATGTGGCGAATGTGGAGGCGGCCAATACTAAGCTGAAGGCATGCATAAAAAAATCCAATG
This sequence comes from Lachnospiraceae bacterium, assembly GCA_003488965.1. Lineage (GTDB taxonomy): Bacteria > Bacillota > Clostridia > Lachnospirales > Lachnospiraceae > Kineothrix. The sequence goes on from DNJW01000349.1 coordinate 6,221, forward strand.
AAAAGGATGAGCAGAAGGAACTGGCGGCAGAATATGTGGAGACGGCAAAACAGCTGGAAGAAGAGGGGGAGCTTGCCGAAGCAAAGAAACAGTATATATTGGCAAAGGAGGTCTATACGGCAATCGGTGAAGAGGAAAAGGTAAGCCAGATGGAGAACAGGATGGATATGCTGGAACTGGACCGGGAAGAAAAAATGAAGAAAGAAGAGGCCGGACCGGAGATGGCGGAGGATGAAATGGCCGCAGAGGAGGGACAGACAGTATCGGGGAACTAAACGGCGTCCGGACCGGAAAAAGATATGGCAGAAATGAGGAAAACAATGGAGAAATCAGGAAAGGAACAGTACAAAGGTGTATTGGAATATTCCTTTGATTATGAACGTTATATTGCCGGGCAGCTGCGGGAAATCGATGATTTGGATGAGCGGCGGTTTGCCAAAAGGGTGCTGCTGGATGGGCTTGGAGCCATTATCCGGCAGTGGGAACAAAAATATGCCGAGCTGGAAGAACGGGTATTCCGGGAAATAGAAATTCCGGACGGCTGTTATGGGATTGTATCTACGGTGATAAAAAGAAGGGATTACGAGAGTACCAACGGAACGTTTTTTCCGGTGTTTCCGGCTGATTTGCAGGCGGAAGAATGCGGGAAGCTGCTGTCAGGGGAGGGTTATTTGTATGCGGGAACCATATTTTTGGAAGCGGATGATTCCCTATGCAGGGAATTTGAGGCTCTTAAGGCTTTGCACGGAACAGCAGGGCGGCAGGAAGGAAGAGGGGAGGCGGATTTTCATATCCGGCAGGCAAAGAGATACCGGGATGCCGTAGAGGGTCTGTATCCGGTTTTTCTGGAGAACCGTATTCCTTGGAAAACAGTGAATATAGGCTATCTGGATAAATTTTATGATTTATATATACCGGGGGAGACAAAAGATATGCAGGAAAGCAAAAATGCCCGGTTTATGGATATAGAAGATATGGACATTGATTTTGGAAAATTTGCGGACAAGGTCAGAATGGGACTTATTCCGCTTTGGAATATAGAGGCTGTCAGTTTTGACAGCATGGATTTCATGATGCCTTGTATCGATGGAACTTATTATGAATATGAGTTTGATGTCGGTGAAAGAAATCATAAAGATGGCTATCTGATAGAGCCGAGAAAAGAAATATTGGAAATCCGCCATGAAAAAGACAAGATTGTCATCCGGTCGGTCAGCGAATCGTTTCAGAAATGGGGCGCTTGGCGCATTGTGCAGGGAGAGACAGTACAGCCGTTTACGCATGACGTTCCGCTTTTAGGCAACCGCAGGAAAGACAGCTTTATCGGAAGGTATGCGGCTAAGACAGGTGTGCAGCTGCTCACAAAAGCAGATTTGTTCCGGAGAATTAAGGAGATAGATGCCGGGGAGTGGATGGAAGCGGTGGATTGTGAAATATTGGAAAGCTGTGAAGGGACGGATAATCTGATAGAGGGATCTATGAACTGGTTTGTCCAGGGAGAACTGTTTCCTATGGATACCCGCAGGATACTGCTGATTAAGTTCCGTGCCAGAAAACCGGGATATTATATGAATGACAGTATGGTGCGGTTCATTGTTTCAAGCCTTCAGATGGATATAGGAGAATACCGCTGTACAGGCATTATAACCGGAGGGGAAAGGGAATGAACTATGTATGGGAAGCGGCGCTGGCAGCGGACCGGGAAGGCATATTAAGAGAAGAAATCTGTTTTATTCCGGCGGCGGACGGCAGCCCATATACGGAAATTGTGCGTGAGATGATAAATGAGCGGGGACTTGGGGGAACGTGCGTGGAGGTGAATCCGCTTTACCGCTTTGCGGAAATATTCTCTCCGGTTTTTGACAGAAATCTGGAAGGATATAGGCAGACGAGAGAAGCATTGTTCCGTATTTTTACGCAGTATATGGTGCAGCTGGATTTAAGGCAGGGGCTGAGCAGACAGGAATATGCAATTGGTTTTCTATTAAAGGATTTTCTGGAGGGCGCCTATGGAAATGAGGCTGCAGAAATGATTTTTACTTTTCAAAAGGGACAGCTGCGGCAGCTTCTCCGTTTCATACTGAAACTTTACCAATGCGGCAGTTCCGTCTGTCTTTTCCGCCAGGTTATGCGCTTTTTATATCCGGATTCTCTGGTATATTCCAGTAATGACAAGCCGGGCGAAATCTTAATTTATATCGGAACGGAAGAAACTGCGGGGGAACAAGGAAAATTAAAATTTCTGCAGGGGATGTTTCTTCCGGTTCATTACCAGGTATTTCTGTTCTGGAAATACCATTTCGGGATTATTGATGTGGAAGAGACAATGGAGCTGGACCGGATGGTGCTGTTTTAGCAGCCGGACTTTTCCAGGTAGGCGTTTGCGAAACAAAGTGATTCTGCACTTGTCATTGTGCAGTTTGTATATTCCAACACAGACGCGCTTTCGCTCCTAGGGTTCCATGGAACCCTT
>DNJW01000183.1 GCA_003488965.1 Lachnospiraceae bacterium
CTCGCCGTTCTCCATCCATTCTTCCCCAATGGCACAGCCTGAATACGGTGCAATATACTGCAACGGAGCCAGTTCGCTGGCAGTAGCCGCCACTACTGTTGTATATGCCATGGCACCATATTCTTCCAATGTTTTTACTATTGCTGCAACCGTGGAGGCTTTCTGTCCTATGGCTACATAGATACATTTTACCCCCTGGCCTTTCTGATTAATAATGGTATCAACGGCAATCGCCGTCTTTCCTGTCTGTCTGTCGCCGATAATCAGCTCTCTCTGTCCCCTTCCGATAGGAACCATGGAGTCAATTGCTTTGATACCGGTCTGCAAAGGCGTATCTACGGACTTTCTCGTAATAACGCCGGATGCCACTCTTTCTATTTTGCGGTATTTACCTGTCTGTATCGGTCCTTTTCCGTCAATCGGCTGGCCAAGAGCGTTTACAACGCGGCCTAACATTGCATCCCCTACCGGGACCTCAACAACGCGGCCCGTAGTCTTTACCGTATCGCCCTCGTTAATATTCTTCTGGCTTCCGAGAAGAACTGCACCTACGTTGTCCTCTTCCAGGTTCAGCACCATGCCGTATACTTCACCAGGGAACTCAAGCAGTTCTCCCTGCATTGCATTCTCAAGACCATGTACACGGGCAATACCGTCTGCAACCTGAATAACTGTACCCACATCGGATACTTCCAGTTCAGAGGCATATCTCTTAATCTGATCCTTTATGACAGAACTAATTTCTTCCGGTCTTAAATTCATGGCTCTGTACGCACCTTTCCTAAATTTTTTCAATTACTTGCAAACTGTCATTATGACAGCTGTATCTTCAGCAACTGCCTTGTCAGTTCGTTTAATTTTGTTTTTATGCTGCTGTCTACCACACGGTCCCCTATACGGATTACCATTCCGCCAATCAGACTTTCATCCACGGCATAATGCATCTCCATCTGCTTATAGGATGTGGTTTCCAGAAGCTTCTGTTCCGTTTCCCTCTGCTGTCTGCTGTTCAGTTCAGATGCAGTCGTTACATATGCGATTCCGATTCCCCTGTAGCTTTTAATTTCCCCAAGGAAATAATCCAGTATCGCATCAATTTCATGGTAGCGGTCTTTCGTTACAATCAAAGCAAGAAACCCTGTCAGTTCATCCGCAATACGTCCTTTAAATACATTTTCCAGAACTTCTATCTTCTCTTCTTTTAAAATTTTCGGATGATTCATAAACTTGGCAAAATCTGTATTCTGCGCAAGCACCTTTTTTATTTCCGAAATTTCCTCCATGAAAACATCGACTTTATCTTCTTCAACGGCCAGTTCAAACAGAGCCTCCCCATATGTTTTTGAAACTAGCTTAGCCATGTGCTTTCACCTATTTCTTTCAATGTCTCATCAATCAAACTGTCGCGGACAGAAGCATCGATGGAAGAATTTACTACCTTGCCTGCCATCATGGATGCCACCACTATCATTTCACGTTTTACATCATCCGCTGCCTTCTTCTTCTCCAGCTCCGCTTCTGTCTGTGCCCGTGCAATAATACGTGCTGCTTCCTCTTTTGCATCCGCAATAATTTTACTTTCATTGGCAAGAGCCTTTTTACGCGCTTCGCTTAAAATTGCTTCCGCTTCTTTATCGATATTTTTAATTCTGGATTCATAATCGGTTTTCAGCCTTGCCGCTTCTTCCTTATCATGCGCCGCAGCGTCCAGCTCACCCTTAATCTTATCCTGTCTCTTCTGCATCATATCCCTTACCGGGTTAAAAAGCAGCTTGGACGCAATCAAAAACAACGCAAAGACTGCAATAATCATCAAGGATGCATCCGCTATGAGCTGCAAATCCAAATCAAATAATCTGGGTTCCATCTGCCCTGTCGCCAGAATAAATCCCGCGCCTACTATTGTATTCAAGACGTGAGCCTCCTTTCCTAAAGCATTTTATTTTTCCCAAAACTCCTTAAGGCACCAGAGGTTTTACGAACAAAAGCAGCATGGCAATCAGCAAACCGTAGAGGCCTGTTGTCTCGGCTACTGCCTGCCCCAAAAGCATCGTAGAAGTAATATCTGACTTAGCGCCCGGATTCCTTCCTACTGCCGCTGCAGCATGCCCAGCTGCAATACCCTGGCCAACACCAGGACCGATACCTGCGATAACCGCAAGCCCTGCTCCGATTGCCGAACATCCCAAAATAAAATTACTATCAAATTGCATTTTTCATTCCTCCTTGAGTTTAGAATCTTTTTTTATTTCCCTTATTCAATTTTTCACATTCCATGGAAAACCGCTACTCCGTCGTACACGCATCCGTAATGTATGTCATTGTCAGCATACAGAATACATATGTCTGAATTGCCCCGGAGAACAAATCAAAATAAACATGGAGCGCCGCCGGCCATATAATTGCTATTTTAGCAAGCAGCCCGTAAACCAGGGCCATCATAACCACCCCTGATAAAACATTTGCAAACAAACGCAGCGACAGCGAAATCGGCACTGCGATATCACCAATTATATTAATCGGCGCCCAAATCGGCCACGGGTCGCACAAGCCCCTAATCACACCCTTCACCTTTTGATGTTTGAACTTGTTGAAGTGTATTGTCACAAATGTCATAATACCAAGTGCAAAGGTTACCCCATAGTCCGCGGTGGGCGGCCGGAGACCAAACAAGCCGGAAATATTGCTGACAAGAATAAATATAAATATCGTTCCGATATAATTCCGGAAACTGACGGCATATTTTCCCATAACTCCGCCTACCATGTTATCCAGCATCTCCACTGCCAGTTCCACAATATTCTGAAACGTGCCGGGAACCTCTGATGCATGCTTAATGGCCCGGTTTGCCGCAATGCAGAAACCGATAATGACAAGCATAACAATCAGCACACATACATGCGTAGTTGTTATCCAGACAGTCTGTCCAAACAATTCATAGGAAAAAACTCCGTGAATCATAAAGTCAATATCTGCTGCGGACAACAGAATTCCTTCTCCCATACCTTCACCTCCTTATATTTAATCTTTATAGAACTTAACACATATTCTATGAGTAAACGGCTGCAAATAAGCCGCTACTTTCAAACCCATCAGCCCCAAAAATGCGGAAAGCGGATTGGCAAACCCACTGACCATTATAAAAGCCATTACGGCTACAATCACCAGATACCGGATAATGTTATGCTTTGTTATCATCTTTACCGCAGTGTCCTGTCCGTAATCAAGAGACCGGTCTAATGCCCACCACATATGGATACCGGCTCCGGCTGCCAGAAGCACTCCCATCCACAGCCCTATGCTGTACCCGGTCTTGTCCTTGACAAACCAGACGCCTGCCGCCTGACAGATAATTCCCCAAAAAAGAATGCCGGCAGACAATTCCAATAAAGTTTTATCTATGGCTCCCATCCTATTTCCGGTCTTGTCCCTTGTCTCCGGCGGCATCTGCTTTTCTTCCATATGCAGTATCCCTTTCACTCTTCATGCTGTAGATTTTTCTCGCAAATACATACACATTGCGGAAACCCGCCAGCGCCCCTATAAAAAACAACAGAATCATCCAATACGAAGTGCCGGCCTTCCTGTCAATATAAATCCCTATAAAGGAACACAGAAAAATCGGTACCAGCATATTAATCCCGAACTGGGTAATCATCGTGAGGGCATGATAAACGTTCTTTCTGTACTTCATGCCAACCTCCCATCCGCAATGCTATAAACTGGCATATAATCCATGCCTATAATTATAACCACTTTTTAGGGCAATGTCTAGTATAAGGTTTATGAAATGACCTTAGGTTTTTGCTATATTTTTGTTAATAGTTCACGCAGATAGAGAACATATTTCTGCGGAGGTTTGGTTTGCAGTCCGCGCAGAATTTTCGTTGACAGTCCGCGCAGCCAGAAAACATA
>DNJW01000165.1 GCA_003488965.1 Lachnospiraceae bacterium
CTCCGCTTAATGTAAGAATATATAATTCTTCCGAATACCAGACTCCTGAAAACATCAGGTATCCTTCTTCTGTATAATCCCAGTATTCTGCCTGGTAACTTCCTGTCGCGTTCCTATGTATCTCTCCGTTTTCATACCTGTAATAACTTCTGTCCACATCTAAATTTCCATCTTTTGTGTGCAAATCATATTTTACAAAACCAGGCAGATAACTGACCTCAATAATGGTTATTTCTGCCTCTTCCTCCGCATCTGCCATTTCGCAGAACCACACCGCCTGCTCCGCCTCAGTCATATTAATCTGGTTCTTACTGTCAACTGCGGAATAACCATTTTCTCCCAAGCGGTTTACAATGTTACGGATTGTCTCTAAATCAGCTAACTTATTTTCTTTTTCCGCTTTCTCATAAAGAGCAATACAGATGTTTATAATCTCGTCTGCATCCTCCTGTGATTCTTCCGGAATAGACGGAATATCAATTACTGCCTCCGAAACTGCGGCTTCTTCCGGGGGTGTATCTCTGCACCCCGAAATACTAAATATCAGTGCAAAACTAATTGCTGCCAAATCACTCTTCCAGAACCAGGCTGTCTTTCTTAACAACATATCCGCTTCCTCCTCTTCTTCTTCCATTTTCTGTCATGCCGGTATGGTCATATTTATTTTCAATATATGTGGTCTTCCAAGATATTACACTTGTAAGATTTCTAGGCAAAAAAATTTATCTGCGCTCCTGGTGCGCTTGCATAAATATTACACCAGTAGGATTTAGAAGTCAAGCCATCCTGATATAAAAAGGCATCTTCCCGTATTTTTTTATAGCTACTTGAAACATCCGGTCTTAAATCCGGCAATCCGATTATTCATTGCCCCCCAGTCCGTCACTACTAAACCATCGAACCCCCATTCGGTACGTAAAATATCGGTTAAATGTTTTTTATTGTCACTGGAAAAACTCCATTGATTTTATTGTAAGAACACATCACCGTATCCGGTTTGCTTTCTTTGACTGCCAATTCAAAAATTGGAAGAAGCAAAGTCCTTACTGACCTACACTGACAAGCCAATCAGTGAAATCAGCAATTACCTTTGTTTCTCAAGCCAAGCCTATTTTCAGAATGTTTTTAAGAAAAAATATGAGATTACTCCAAACGAGTATCGTAAAAGACCTAACACCCGCGAAAAAAGAAGCCGTCACTTTTCCGTCTGACTTTCCGGGCAGGGTGGACTTCTTGGCGTCCCGTCCAACGGCGGGACGTCCTTAGAAGTGCTTTCTGTACTGTTTATTTTGCCATTTTCAGTTTCATGTTTGTGGTCAGTTTTGTGGCCTCTTTATAAGGTCTGAACAGCATATAGAGCATACCGCCGAGAACGGCAATGGCAGCCAGCAGACCGATAGCATTCAGATTACCGGTAAATGCCAAACCGATCTGGTTGACCATCAGCGCCACTGCATAAGCCAGCCCGCACTGGTAACCGATAGCGAACCAGGTCCATTTTGCATTGTTCATCTCCCGTTTGATCGCGCCGATTGCCGCAAAGCAGGGCGCACACAGAAGATTGAACACAAGGAAGGAATACCCCGCTACCATGCTGAAGTTCGCCGCGATCTCAGGCCATCCGCCGGGATAGAGGATACCCATTGTTCCGACGATATTTTCCTTTGCCACAAGACCCGTGATGGACGCCACTGCCGCCTGCCAATTGCCCCAGCCCAGCGGTATAAAAACCCATGCAATCGCACCGCCGATCGCCGCCAAGAGCGACTGATCCATCTCCTCCTCCGCAAGCATCCGGAATCCTTCCGAAGTAAACCCGAAGTAGGTCGTAAACCAGATTACAATCGTGGAGAGCAGGATAATCGTACCCGCCTTCTTGATGAACGACCATCCGCGTTCCCACATGGAGCGCAGCACATTGCCTGCCGTGGGCATATGATAAGCAGGAAGCTCCATGACGAAAGGTGCCGGTTCGCCGGAGAACATCTTCGTTTTCTTTAACATAATGCCGGAAATGATAATCGCCGCCATACCCACGAAGTACGCGCTTGTTGCCACCCATGCGGAGCCGCCGAAAACCGCGCCGGCAACCATGGAGATAAAGGGCACCTTCGCACCGCAGGGGATAAAAGTAGTTGTCATAATCGTCATACGGCGGTCACGCTCATTTTCGATCGTCCTCGATGCCATGATGCCCGGAATGCCGCAGCCAGTACCGATAAGCATCGGGATAAAGGATTTGCCGGACAATCCGAACTTGCGGAAGATACGATCCAGCACAAAAGCGATACGCGCCATATAGCCGCACGCCTCAAGGAAGGCAAGGAGCAGGAACAGAACAAGCATCTGCGGCACAAATCCCAGCACCGCGCCAACGCCGGCCACAATACCGTCATTAATAAGCCCCGCAAGCCAATCTGCTGCACCCGCAGCTTCCAGTCCGTTCCCGGCCAGTACCGGGATGCCGGGTATCCATACCCCGTAAGCCGCCGGATCAGGCTCGTCGCCATACTGTTCCATCAC
>DNJW01000010.1:0-3061 GCA_003488965.1 Lachnospiraceae bacterium
CGGAAGATATATTTTACAGTATAAATTATATGAGGCGCAGGATGTAAGCTTAGAGGAGCGTATTGCAGTACTGGAGGAGTTCAAGAGACGGGATTATAGGGAAAAATGGGCTTATGAACTGGCATATCTGTATCATCGGGTAGGACTTGAAACGAAATGCGTGGAAGAGTGCGATGAAATGTTTTTATGGTTTGGCGACGGAAGATATGTAATGAAGGCATTGGAGTTAAAGATGCTGCATCAGCCGCTGACCGCCCCGCAGCAGGAAAAATATGAATGGATGAAAGGGGAAAAAGAACGGCAGATAGCAGGGATGGAAGAAGAAGGAGTGGAAGAAATTTCTCTTGAGGAAGGGGAGCCGGGGGATAATTTGCCTGAAGAAGAACAGCCGGGAGAGGAAAATGAAAAAATTGCAAGTTTCTCTGAATATACCCAGCCGGAAGAGGAATTTAAGGTAAAGACAATTGATATGGGCCAGTATAATACAATCAACCTTCAAAAAGAGCTGGCAGAAAGTATGAAAGAAATTCTGGGGGAGGAAGAGGAGGAGTCTTCTTCCATGGATCCGGTTGCACAGTCTATCGTGGCACCGTTGCTGCAGGAAACGGAAGATATAACGCAGACAGAGATTCAGAGCCATGCGGCAGAGAAGCAGGAGAAAAAAAGAGGGCAGGATATTATAAAACAGTCCTCTGAAGACAGAAAAAAAGAAGAAGAGGAAAGCGTTACAGAGGAGGTATTTTTTGAAGAAGGTGCAAAGGATATTCTTTTGGAAGATACCAAAGAAATTACGATAGATAAACCGGAAGACGAAAGAATAGGTGATACCAAGGAGATTACACCTAAACGGAAAAAGGCACGGTCCATTCCGGTACAAGTTCCGCCAAAATCTGCTGCATCGGCACCACAGCAGCAGGCCCCGCCTCCGCAGATTCCCTTGCAGGCCGGTCCCCATTTAATGAAATCGGTGAAGCCTTCTGGATTTGAGCAGATGCTTTCCCAGGAATATGACGGACAGATTAGTCTGGTAGTTCCCAACAAAAGCAATGTGGAAAAACAGATTACCGGCCAGTTAAATATTACGGATATTATGGCTGAATGGGAACGGATGAAACGGGAAAACGAGAAAAAACGCCAGGAGGATGTGCGGAAACGTGTTCAGCAGCATACAGGCAATATGTTTTCCGAGTTTGATGAAGCTACTAAAACAGGACTTTTGGAACAGTTGGAAAAAGCTGTAGTAGAGGCTATATTAAAAGAATCCGGCGAAAAGGAAATCCGTCCGGAGGATATAACAGAAGAGAAGCTGACAAATATTGTAAAGAGTGTCGGAAATAAGAAAACAGAGGATAGCGGAGAGGAAGCAGAGAAAATACAAAATGCGCAGGAAATACCGGAAAGCGGTATTCCTGACCAACTTGATGAAATAAAAGAAACCGCCGCGGAAGAAAAAAGTCCGGCTGCTGAAGCAGAAAAAATAGAAACAGCAGCCGATGCCATAACAGATACAGGTATTATTGATTTAGAGAAACTGCTGGAAGAAGCGGCAGATGCGGAAACAGAAAAGGCAGCCAGAGCTTCGGAGGCAGAAGAAGGCAAGCTGCGGACGCTGTCTGATGAAGAAAAAGAGCTGTTCGGAAGGTTTGTACATAACAAAAAAACGAAAGAACAGATTATTCATGCGATTGATACAATAAGCATGGATTCTTACAGCGGCAATGTGATAGTAACTGGGGAAGACGGAACGGGAACTTTGGACTTGGCAAAGGGACTGGTGCGGATGCTCCAGATGATGGACCGTAATTTTTCGGGAAAAGTTGCTAAGATATCAGGGGATACTTTTAATAAGAAAGATGTGGAAGGTACTCTGTCGAAGCTGACAGACGGGGCGTTGATTATTGAACATGCGTCCCAAATGTCAAGCCGGACTGCCGGGGATTTAAATAAATCATTGGAGAAGGAAGGCAGAGGGCTTTTCGTTGTGATGGAGGGAAAAAAGGATGAAATAAATCTTTTTCTCCGTAAAAATGCCGCATTGATGAATAATTTTAACGCAAGAATTGATGTAGAATCCTTGGATGACCATTCTCTTGTAGAGTATGCAAGACAATATGCTGAGGAAATGGAATATTCCATTGATGAGCTTGGTATTTTGGCGCTTCATACAAGAATTGCCGATATGCAGACCAGCGACCATGAAGTAACGGTGGCAGAAGTCAAGGATTTGGTAGACGATGCCATTTATTTTGCAGATAAGAAAAATCCGAAACATTTCTTTGATATATTATTCGGCAAACGGTATGATGATGACGATATGATAATTTTAAGAGAAAAGGATTTTATGCATTATTAAAAATAATAAATTATTAATATAGGGGGTATGTCTATGGCAGCAGCAAAAAAGAACGCCAAAACCTTAGAGACGGAAGTATTTATTTCAGAAGCGGATCAATATCTTTTTGCACAAGGGACACATTATGATATTTACAAGAAGCTGGGTGCGCATTTGTCCGTAGAGAACGGTGTAAAGGGGATGTTTTTCGGTGTATGGGCGCCGAATGCAGCAAGTGTTCATGTAATCGGAACATTTAATGGCTGGGATGAGAATCTGCATCAGATGGAACGGCTTGGTCCGGGGGGAATCCATGCGCTTTTTATTCCCGGTGTGGGGGTGAATGAGCTTTATAAATTTTTAATAAGGACACCGGACGGGCGTAAACTTTATAAAGCGGATCCTTTTGCCAATTATTCGGAGTTCAGGCCGGGCAATGCATCTAAGACCACGGATTTGTCACAATTTGAATGGACAGACAGTGCATGGATGAAAGCAAGGGAAGGAAAGGATTACAACAAAGAGCCATTGGCTATTTATGAATGCCATATAGGTTCATGGATGAAACATCCCAACGGTACACCGGACGGTTTTTATAACTATCGGGAATTTGCGGACAGGATTGTAGAATATTTAAAAGAAATGAGATATACCCATATCGAACTTATGGGTATTGCGGAGTTTCCTTTTGACGGCTCCTGGGGTTATCAGGTGACAGGATATTATGCG
>DNJW01000010.1:3428-3583 GCA_003488965.1 Lachnospiraceae bacterium
ACCGGCACATTTTGCCACAGATGCCCATGGACTTGCGGAATTCGACGGACAGTGTATTTTTGAACATCCTGATAAGCGGCTTGGGGAACATCCTGACTGGGGTACAAAGATATTTAATTACGGGAAGACAGAGGTGAAAAATTTCCTGATTGCCA
>DNJW01000282.1 GCA_003488965.1 Lachnospiraceae bacterium
CCAGGACTGCTCCTCAATCCAGTCATTCTTTTCCGCTGTCTGCAATTTATTCCTGAACACCTGCTTAAAGAGTCCAAAATGATAGTTTAGACCGATACCTTCTCCCGGCAGACCAAGTGAGGCTATGGAATCTAAGAAGCATGCCGCCAGACGCCCCAATCCGCCGTTACCCAGCGAAGGTTCCGGCTCTATCTCCTCGATTACCGAAAGCTGCTTGCCATTCTTTGCAAGGATCTTCTCCAGATTCTCGTACACCCCTAAATTGATCAGATTATTGGACATAAGCTTACCGATCAGGAATTCCGCAGAAATATAATAAATCTTCTTTTCCCCCTCGATTGGTTCGGATACCTCCATCAATCTTTTGGAAAGCTGTAAAATACTGTAATACAGTTCTTCATTACTGCAATCGGCAATTGATTTGCCATAACCGCTCTGTGTCTGGTGCTCCAGTTCCTTTTCCAGATTCATCACCAGGACGTCTCTTTTCAGATTGCTTGCCTGTGTCATTTTTACTCCTCCTACATTCTGCTTTTATGGTTTTAAAGTTTCTATGTTATGCCAAAACATCCGTATATTTCATTCTCACCAGTTCATAATCCAGCACGATCTGCTGCCCGTCACCGCCCTCCAGCAGTCTTTTTAACTCTTTGGCTGCCTCCGATGCAATACGCTTAAAATCCTGACGCACCGTGTTCATCTGCTTCCCCGCATATCCCATCAGGGTAATACCGTCAAATCCGCACACCGGGCGGAAAATATCCATTTCCATTAGTGCCCTCATGGCGCCTATTGCCATCAAATCGGAAGCGCATACTACTATATCCCTTTTCCTTGCTTCCTGAAACGTGATTTCCCTTGCTTTTTTCTCGGAAAATTCCCCTTCCCGGATAAGAAGGTCCATATCCAGCTCCTGTGCCAGCCTGCGGATACCCTTGAGACGTTCCTCCGTTACATATCCGTTTTGCTTTCCGGCAATATAAAGAATATTTTTGCACTTATTGTCCATGACCGTTTTCTTTGCCACATCATACTGCGCTTTTTCCTGGTCAATGGAGACACAAGACGTACTCTCATTGACAATGGGGGCATCCACCACCACTGCCTTAAATACCTGGGAACGGAGAATATTCTGCAGGACAGTATCATTTTGGGAAAGTCCGCAGATAATAATCCCATGAATCCTCTGGGAACACAGATACCGGACAATTTCATCTTCCGTCATATCTTCGAACATGGAAAAAAAGAAAGTATTCACATCCAGTCCCAATTCTGCCGCTTTATTGATAGCCCCGGAAATATACCGCATATCGATTTCATCAATGGCCTGTGTGCGGGTATTCAGGTTAATCAGCAGCGCCACCCTGCCTGCCTGCTTGGAAGACAAAGCAGCGGCCACAGAATTAGGGAGAAAGTTCAATTCCTTTACTGCCTCATTTACTTTCTTTTTTGTATCCTCGCTTACATTTGGATAGTTATTCAACACTTTTGACACTGTTGATATAGCTACTCCGGCATGCTTGGCAACATCTTTAATAGAAACCATAATAGACACTTCCTTCTGTTTGGCATATGGTTGGAAATCGTTTTCCTGATTATACTATACCATTATATGTAAAATGTCCAGCATTTTTTTATTTTCTTCTTACTCCTTCCCAATATTCTTTATAATTTGATGATAGATGCGGAACAGGAAATACGATGAAAGTACAAGCGACATCAATTCCGCAATGGGAAAAGACCACCACACATATTTTACATTCCCCAGCTGTGCCAGCAGGTATGCTGCCGGAAGCAGGACTACCAACTGTCTTGCTATAGAAACAATCATGCTGTATACACCGTTTCCCAGCGCCTGAAATACGGAACCGCAGATAATACAGAATCCGGCCAACAGAAAGCTGACGCTTATCGTCCGAAGAGCGGGAATACCTATCTCCATCATTGTTTCCGAAGCGTTGAACCATTGAAGCAGAATCTGCGGGCATAACTGGAATACAAGGAAACCGATAACCATCAATGTCATTGCATAGGCAATGCTCAATTTTATCGTCTGGATAAGCCGCTCCTTCTTTCCTGCCCCGTAATTATAAGCGATAATCGGTACCATACCGTTATTTAACCCGAACACCGGCATAAAAATGAAACTCTGCAGCTTGAAATACACCCCGAACACCGCTGTTGCCGTAGAGGTAAAGGAAATCAAAATGAGATTCATGCCATAGGTCATCAGCGAGCCGATTGCCTGCATAATAATAGAAGGAATCCCGACCTTATAAATTCCGCCGATAATAGCCGTATCGGGACGGAACCCTTTCCATTCCAGCTTAATCTCATGGTTTACCTTTCCATTAATAATGTATCCCATAATTCCTGCAATAATCTGCCCGATTACCGTAGCGGCCGCAGCGCCTGCCACGCCCATTTTGGGCATTCCGAATAGACCGAAAATCAGAACCGGATCCAGAATCAGATTGATGATAGCACCTGTCCCTTGGGTTATCATTGTATAGATTGTTTTTCCTGTGGACTGCAGCAGACGTTCAAATATAATCTGGCTAAAGATTCCTATGGACGCCACGCATACAATAGTCAGGTACTGCTCCCCATAACCCAGAATTTCCGCATCCGCCGTCTGGCTCCGGTAAAAAGGAACCGTCGCCGCAATCCCTACCACAACAAAAAGAAGGTATGACATAGCGGCAAGAAACACTCCGTTAACCGCCGTCTTATTGGCCTTTTCAAAATTCTTTTCTCCCAACGATTTTGATAAAATTGCATTTACACCAACCCCGGTTCCTGTTGCGGTAGCAATCATAAGGCTTTGTATCGGAAACGCAAGAGATACTGCTGTCAGTGCATTTTCACTAATCATTGCCACAAATATACTATCCACAATATTGTACAATGCCTGTACCAGCATAGATATCATAATAGGTAAAGACATTGACAGCAGCAGCTTATTGACAGGCATTACACCCATCTTGTTTTCCTGTTGTACTTCCATATCCTTCTTCCTCCTTTTTCCGATATTCATAATAACAGTTATTGACACAAATAAGGCTTTCGTCACCGGCCCCCCATGCCGCTTTCCGGCGGTACAAACCATCCATGGGAAGAACGCTGCCGTGAAGCAAAAAAAGAACATCTTGTATCCAACGGATAAAGATGCTGCTTTTCTTAATGAGGCATCGGGGATTCGAACCCCGGACAACTTGATTAAAAGTCAAGTGCTCTACCGACTGAGCTAATACCCCATA
>DNJW01000341.1 GCA_003488965.1 Lachnospiraceae bacterium
GGAGAGGAATATGTCAAAGTAAAGAAAAGCGACTGGAATAAGCTGCTGGATGCTTTTAACAGGGCGGTATCGAGAAACCATCTTTTGGAGAAGTATGAAAAGAAGATTTCCAGTCTGGAGAAAAAGATAGCTGCGCTTACTGACCAAGTGGAAAAATTAAAGCGGTTTGTGGCATCAAGAGGACTTGGCGAGGCATTTGTGAAATTTGTAAGATCGCTTGCACCGAAGACCATGAAACAGCGGCTGGAAGAAGCAAAATCAGAGGCGGATGCGCATAACAGACAGAGGGAAATACCGGAAAGGGGGAAAGTAGTAAAGAACAGGCAGTGGCAGCATGAAATGTAGATTTTTACGGAAAGAGAGGAGCAGACCATGAAATTAACTTATGAAAAATGTGGTGATTACCTGATTCCAAATTTAATACCTGATCCGGAGCCGGAGGGAGCGTTGAGGAAGTTCGGGTTGATGCGGAAAAGTTATTTGGAAAATCACAGGAGGGGCATCTATTCGGGGCTGTTGTTATCGGGCAAATTGAAAGAGCATCTGCTTTTGGTACAGGAGCAGGCGGAGGAAATGTTTGATCTGCTGGTAGAGCAGATGGCGGAGAGGGAAGGTGTGACAGAACGGCTAAAGGCACAGGATCAGATGCTTTGGGTGCGGAAGATGAATAACATTCGGGCAAGGGCGGAGGAGATAGTGAGGGAAGAAATAATTTATGTATTGTAGTAGAGAGCAAGGTATGGCATATAGCTGTGCCTTGTTGTATTAAGATAAAAATATTATGTAAAATTTCGTTGGGATATGCTTGCTATTGTTCCAAGATTGGAATATACTATATATTAGTTTGAGTTGTAACATGGAGGATGAGTATGGAATACTTAACAGTAAAAGAAATAGCTGAAAAGTGGGGTATTTCCGGAAGAAGAGTAAATTCATTGTGCAATGAGGGTAGAATAGCGGGTGCAGAGAAAAAAGGTTTTATGTGGCTGATACCAAAGAATGCGGAGAAACCTACTGATTTGAGATATGGGAAAAAGCAAATAACTAAGGAGAAAAGATAGATGGCGAATGCAGCAATAGATGTAATGTGGGATGATAACCCTGTGGATGTTACGGCAGAGGCAAACTTTATATGGAGTATTGCAAACAAATTGCGAGGCTCTTATATGCCTGACAAGTATGGCGACGTCATTATTCCTATGACAATTATTAGGCGTTTTGAATGTGCTTTGCTGGATGATGAAGTGAAAAGAAAAGATGTTATTGAAACTTTTAAACAGAATCCAAATTATCCGGAAAAGGCATTGTTCAAAAAATCGGGTTTTCAATTTTATAATACCAGCGATTATACACTGCAGGAATTATGCAATGATGCTGACAATGTGGCGGCCAATTTTAAAGTATATATAGCTGGTTATTCGGCAAATGTACGGAGTGTTTTAAAAGAGCTGGAAATGGAGCAGCATATTAACAAGATGGATAAAGATGGCTGCTTGTATTCGGTGGTCAAGGCATTTTCAGAGCTGGATTTAAGTCCAAGAACATTTGACAGTATTAAGATGGGGTACATATTTGAAAATCTGATAGGCAGATTTTATCAGAACGTGGATGCCGGACAGTTTTATACGGGCAGGGATATTATCAAATTATTGGTATCGCTTTTGATTTCAGAGGGATGCGATGATATTTTTGATGAGGGAAAGATCATAACGGTCTGTGATCAGGCATGTGGTACGGGCGGTATGCTTTCAACAGCATATAGCTATCTCAAGCACTACAATCCTTCTGCGGATGTGCGATTGTTCGGGCAGGAGATGATGGGACAATCCTATGCTGTAGGTTTGGCGGAAATGCTGATTAAAGGGCAGAATGCTGAGAATTTTCGTCATGCTGATACTTTGAAAGAAGATTGTTTCGAGGGCATACCAATGAGATTTTTAATTGAAAATCCCCCGTTTGGTACGCCGTGGTCTGGAAAGGATGCGAAAATGGGACAGGAAGATGCCGTGAATGCGGAATATGCAAAAAAATTCAATGGACGATGGGGTGCGGGTCTTCCGAGTGGCGGCGATTCACAGCTATTATTTTTACAGTCAGCAGTTGCGAAGTTGGATGATACACAGGGAAGGGCAGCTATTATTGAAAATGGTTCCCCGCTTTTTACAGGCGGTACAGCATCAGGGGAATCACAGGTAAGAAGGTGGTTATTGGAGAATGACTTGATTGAGGCAATCATCCAGATGCCAACGGAATTATTTTACAATACGGGTATTAGCACTTATGTGTGGATCCTATCAAAGAACAAGCGAAGTGAGCGAATAGGGAAAATACAGCTTATTGATGCTTCTGGTATCTGTCATAAGTTGCGGAAACCTTTGGGAAATAAGAAAAATGAATTTAGCCCAGAGGACAGAAAGAAGATAACGGAATTATATGCTGATTTTACAGAAAACGAATACAGTAAGATTTATGACAATACGGAATTTATTTACAAAGAGTATGCAGTAATGCAGCCTTTGCAGAGAAGTTATTCTATTACAAATGAAAGCATACAGACAATGCTGCAGCAAGGTACGCTGAAAAATCTGTGGGATGAAATAAAAGTAGCTCAGTTGGAAGAATTGGGGACTGCAATTACAGGGAAAGAGCAGAAGATGCTTGACAATTTTTATAAGGGCAAGTTGGCGTATGATGCAATCCTTGATGCACTGCAATCATCGGTATCCGATCAGAAATGGCTTTCTCCTGACGAATTTATGCCAGTGATAACGAAGATTCTTTCAGATATAGCGGATAACAAGACGATACAGAAGGTTGCAGATGGTCTTTCGGTTATGGATAAGGATGCGGCAGTTCAGAAAGATAAGAAAGGGAACGTCCTATATGATAAGTCCACGAAAGATACGGAAATCGTAAAGATTGAGGAAGATATTGATACATATATGCAGAGAGAAGTGCTGCCTCATGTACCGGATGCCGTAGCTTTTTGGGAGGAAAATCTTGAAGCGAAGAATCCTGTGATCAGGACAGGCGCAGAGATTCCGTTTACGAGGTATTTTTATAAATATCAACAGCCGACACCGAGTGAGGAGTTGGAAGCCCGATTTGGTGAATTAGAACAGTCGATAGGAAAGCGTGTGGAGAAGCTATTTGGGAGAGCATAGTATGGTGAATATGAAAGACAGTGGAATTGAATGGATAGGGGCAATTCCAGATTCGTGGAAGTTGTCACGGATAGGAAGCGTATATAAGTTGAGAAATACGAAGGTCAGTGATAAGGATTACCCCCCGCTTTCGGTAACAAACAAGGGAATTGTTCTACAACTTGAAACAGCAGCTAAAACGAATGCACATGACGATAGAAAATTGGTAAAGAAAGGTGATTTCGCTATAAACAGTCGTTCCGATAGGAGAGGTTCATGTGGTATATCATCATATGAAGGGTCTGTGTCACTGATAAATACAATTCTTGCGCCATTGGGAGAGATGAATCCACGTTACTATGACTGGCTCTTTCATACAATACAATTTGGCGATGAATTTTATAAGTGGGGGCATGGTATAGTAGATGATTTATGGACAACAAACTGGCAGGATATGAAGAAAATTATGATACCGGTGCCTGATTTGGATGAACAAAAGAGAATAGCTAACTTTTTAGATGATAAATGTTCAGAGATAGATGCGCTTACTATGGATATTCAAACAGAGATTGACACAATGGAAGAATATAAGCGTTCTGTAATTATAGAAAAAGTGACAAAGGGTCTAAATCCAAATGCAATAATGAAAGATGGTTGTATTGAGTGGATTGGCATGATTCCCGCAATATGGAACATTCATCCTCTATATTATTATTTTGGAGAGCGCAAAGTAAAAAACTATAATTTAAAAGAACAGAATTTGTTATCACTCAGTTATGGAAGGATTATTCGTAAAGATATTAATGCAAGTGGAGGCCTTTTGCCAGCGAGCTTTAGTACATATAACATTGTTGAGGTTGGCGATATTATAATTAGACCTACTGATTTGCAAAATGATAAACGGAGCTTAAGAACAGGTCTTGTGACCGAACATGGAATAATTACTTCTGCATATATTGACCTTATGCCTAAATTTGGTGTGAACTCAAAATATTTTCATTATCTGCTTCATGCGTATGATATTATGAAGGTATTTTACAATATGGGAAATGGTGTAAGGCAGGGACTAAATTATAGTGAATTTTCTAAACTTATGGTAATCGCTCCTTCAAGAGAGGAACAGCAG
>DNJW01000210.1 GCA_003488965.1 Lachnospiraceae bacterium
AAAAATTGAAGATAAACAGGAAGGAGCTGCGTTATAAGGGATAGAAAGGAAAAAGGAAGGGGTGAAAGTATTAATCATATGAGTATTACTCAAAAAGTAAATAACGAAGAAAGGCTTTCCTTGATGGTTGATACTTATCAGAACCTTGTTTTTTCTGTATGCTATAAAGTGACGGGGGACTATTTTGCGGCGGAGGATTTGACGCAGGAAACTTTCCTGTCCGCATATAAGGCGCTGGATACATTTGAAGGAAGCAATGAAAAGGCATGGCTGTGCCGGATTGCAACCAATAAAAGTATCGACTATCTCAGGAGCGCCGGAAGAAAAGCGGTTCCCACAGAGGATATTTTCTTTGAACAGCAAAGCCAGGACGGAGAGTCTCCGGAGGATATCTGTCTGGAAAGGGAGGTAAAAGAAAGACTGTTGGCATACTGCCGCAAACTCAAACCGCCTTATGACGAGATTGCTAAAAGTGTCTACTATGATGAAAAAAGGGCTGATGAGATTGCAAAGGAAAGAAATGAAAAAATAAAAACGGTACAGACGCAGATTTACAGAGCGCGGGATATGCTTCGGAAAATATATGGAAAGGAGAGAAGCGCATGAAGAAGGAATATGACTATATGGATGACAGTGAATTGGAAGCCTTTATTGCCGGGGTGGAGCACGGCGGGATGATTGCGCCTCCTGTATATTTGAAAGAGCTGATTATGGAAAAGGCGGAACAGGAAAAAGAGACTTGCGGACAAAGGCCGGAACTGAGGAAAACAGACAGCTGGCGGAATGTTGTGGCGGCGAAAGAAACTGCCAGGGCGGCGAAAATACAGTTTTGGATTTACAGCCTTAAGATTGCAGCGGCAGCGGCGGCAGCTATGTTTTGCCTGATAACGATGCCTGCTGACCTTAGCGGCGGAGGAATGACAGAAAATGACAGGATAGGGAATGAAAGGATTGAAAAGCAAATAGAAGAGGATACCGAAAGATATCAGCAGGAGAAGAAAAAGGCTCTTGCCGGGGAAGAAAGGGCTGACAGGGGGATAGGAGGATTTTTAAATGTTCTGTCAGGGAATCAGTCTCTGGAGGGCGTAAACGGAATATTAAACGGTGTTTCAAATTGGTTTGGAATGGAGGAAAAGATGTATGACTAGAAAAAAGAAGAGTGGATTTTTAACCTTTTGTTTTTCTTTGCTGCCCGGGGCAGGGGAAATGTATCTGGGATTTATGAAAATGGGAATCAGCCTGATGGGAATGTTTTTAGGCGTAGTTGCAGTATCCATATGCTTGAACATAGGGGTTGTTATGCTGTTTGATGTGGTGCTGTGGTTTTACAGTTTCTTTCATGTGCATAATCTGGCGGGATTGAACGATGAGGAATTTTTGAATGTGGAGGACGATTTTCTGTTTCACTTGGATGTTCTGCTGGATATGGGAAAGGAAAAAGAAAAGTACAGAAATGTCATTGCTGTGGTTTTAATTGCAGCCGGTATACTGATATTATGGAATGGTTTAAAATCGGCATTTATGCCCTGGATACCCGACTTTATATTTAAGATTTTAAGCAGATTTGAGAATACGGTTCCGAGAATTCTGATTGGAATAGGGATTATTATGGGCGGTATCCATATGATAAAAGGAAAAAAGGAAGAATTGAATGAAGTGATTATTGATGTGGAACCCGGAGATGTCCAAGAAGAACATGGGTTTGACAGCAAGACGGAAAGAAACGGGAATGATATAATGCCGGGAACAATGGCGGAAAGGAAAGCGTATGGAACAGAAACAGAGCATAAGAATTCGTAGGGTAGGCACATTGACTTTTGGATGTATGCTCCTATTGTTTGGGGTATTGTTTCTGATACACATTTTTGTCCCCGGGCTGAATTACAGGATTATTTTCCGGTGCTGGCCCTGCATCCTGATTTTCCTAGGGATAGAAGTGCTGGCAGGGAACCATAAGGCATCGAAGATGGCGGGAGAGGGGCAGGAAGTGCAGTTCATTTATGACAAGGCAGCTATTGTCCTGATGATATGCATTACCTTCTTTGCTATGGCGATGGCAGCAGCGGATTTCATGATGCAATATGCTTATCTGTATGGAAATGAATGTATCCGGTTTTAACTGTCATAAACAAAGGATTACTTTATCGTTTCTTTATATTATAGGATTTAGGAAAAAGTTGGCTGGCGGGCCAACTTTTTCCTATTATATTCCCAATATATAAAATATGGAACTTAAAGTTAATTCTTGGCTATTTTGCCGCTTCTGCGAATTTTGTGGTGACAAGGGTTTCATAGGGAACACGTTCGGACAGTTCGCCGGCTTCGTCAAGAATATTCTGCAGAAGGGTAAAGGCATCCTCTTCAAACACAAGGTTATCCTTCCAAGTATCTTGTTCATAATATCGGGTTACGATAGCTGTGATGGTTTCCTGGTCCGTTTCCCCGAACTGAGGGGCTATGGCCTTGGCAATTTCTTCCGGTGTATGGCTCTGTACATAATCCATACCTTTCTGCAGGGCATTGGTGAAGGACTGGATAAGATCCGGGTTGGCGTCGATAAAGCTCTTTTTGGCGCTGAACGCGGTATAGGGGACATAGCCGGAATCTTCGCCCAGGGATGCGACCACGTATCCGTCGCCTTTGGATTCCAGAGAGGTGGCATGGGGCTCGAATTCTACTGTAAAATCCCCTTGGCCGCCGGAAAATGCAGCTGCCGTAGAGCCGAAGTCAATGCTTTGGTCAATATTAACTTCTGTTTTTGGGTCAATATTATTTTTTTTCAGGATGTATTCAAACACCATTTCAGGCATGCCGCCGGCTCTGCACAGCATTATGAAAAATTGATTATTTTGAAGAAATAATAAAACAGCTAGCTGGTGAATAACTACAACAAAAAGAACCTTAATAGGGAGCTTCAGAACGAAATCCTACAGCATAACAAGCAACAAGACAGAGTGAAACGGAGGGAGGAAGAAATTTAATGTGAATTTTATTGTAAA
>DNJW01000094.1:0-260 GCA_003488965.1 Lachnospiraceae bacterium
CTCCGCATTCTCCGTATTCATCCCAACAATCCGTTGCACTTATTGCATTTTTTATTTCTGCGTCCACAGCCATAACCTCTATTTTATGCACCTATAGGGAAATGCCAAAAACACTATGCCGATAAATGCCGGCGTTTTTTAACTGAAACGAGTACAATACCAAAGCCAGGTTTTATTGCGCAGACATATCTGAACGGTTACGTCAATGCTTCAATATGTTTCGCCACCGCAAAAAACGCTTCCACAACTGCAGGCTCAAA
>DNJW01000094.1:575-2437 GCA_003488965.1 Lachnospiraceae bacterium
GCTTCCACTACTGCCGGATCAAAGTGTGTGCCGGATTCCTCCCTGATGATTGCATATGCTTTTTCAAGCGGCATAGCATTTTTATAACAACGTTTTGAAGTCAGCGCATCAAATACGTCCGCAACCGCCATGATCCTTGCACAGAGCGGTATTTCTTCCCCACTGATACCATAGGGATAGCCCTTCCCATTCCACCACTCGTGATGATACGCCGCCATCTCCACCGCCGTATTCAGATACCCCGATTCCCCAAGCTCCGCTTTTGCGTGGGTAAGCAGTTCCTCTCCTGCCGTGGTATGCGTTTTCATTATCTCAAATTCTTCTTCCGTCAGCTTTCCCGGCTTGTTCAGGACTGCATCCGGTATATGTATTTTCCCAATGTCGTGAAGCGGCGCGGCAATCACCATATCGCTCAGATATCTGTCCGTAAGAATATTACTGTATACTCCCTGCCTTTTCAGCTCCTTTGCAATGCACTCCACATATGCCGCTGTACGTCTGATATGTCCGCCCGTATTATCGTCCCTGTTTTCCACGACCTCCGCCATGAACGTAATCATGCCCGACTGCATATGGGAAACCTTTTCATGGTAAAAGGAACGCTTATTGCCCTGCATAATCAGCACGATAATCGTAATCGTCATAACAAAGGCGGAAACGCTGGTAATCCCGATAAACGGAGCCAGCCCCCGCCCATATATACTATCCACTGCCCGTACGTTGCCGTTGTCTATCGTAATCTGCATTGTCGTATGCTTGGAAAAAAACAGCATCAGAATCCCAATGCTCCAAAGCAGATACTTTTCCGATTTCCGCAGGCTCCTGTGCTGCATATTCTCATGAAACCAATTACGCCAGCTTTTCCCTTCTATATAGAACAAAAGAAGCAGCAAGAATAATATCCCATATAAGATAAACTGATAAACTACGGTTTCCCGTACCGACAGCGCAAAGAAATACGGAGGCACAATCAGCGTCGGAACAAGAAGCCCGTTGATAATGCCCGGAAACGGCAGCATCTGAATCAGTCCGCACAAACGATACTTTTTCCTGCCAAGACAAATATTCAGCCCAATCATAAGCAGCGCTGTCATGTTTGCCATATCTTTTCCAAAAGCCAAGAACACAATGCCAACCAAGAAAAAACTAATCAGATAAAAGAAGTGCTGCTTTTTTGCCTCCATATCCGGCTCTAAAAACACATATTTTTTTATCAGGAAACCGCTGACTGCGATTGCCGCCGTTTCCAGTATTTCCAATATTACCGTTTCCATAACTTATACACCGTCCTTTCCATTCTTTTTCCTGCACCCTGCACAAACATTTTCTCCTTCCGCATCAGCAGATAACTGATTCCTCAGACAGCCGCCGAAACCAGCCCTGCGACAGCAGATTGTTTTCATCCACAAATTTATGAAAAATTTGTAAAGCTGTTGGTCTTTGAAACGCTGTCTACATGGATATATACATCCATGCAGGTAACGCTTTCTTTTTCATAAACATACTCAAAACAGGACAAAACATCCTCCTTCGGTTCTTCACAAAATCCATTTGCCGCTAAAAAATCCATTATTTTTTTATAACCGCCCCGGATGCGGTCTACTGCCATAAAAGGGTGGTAAATTGTTATCATTGCATAGTCAGCTTCTTTTTGGACAGCATATTCCACTCCTGGACATTTTGTTTCAAATCCTTCCGGCAGGATATAAGCTGCCACGTATCCGTGAATGCCAAATCTGGTAGTCATTTCAGGTGGGCCAAACGGAAAGTCCCATCCAATCCGCATTGCATCTGGCGAAACTTTTAGCAGACCAGACTGTCGTCCCCAGTTTTCCATGTATGCATTGACATCATCTTCCGGA
>DNJW01000094.1:2787-3248 GCA_003488965.1 Lachnospiraceae bacterium
CATATCTTGCCATCTGAAATGCTTTTACTTTTTTTACAATAATCTCTGAATAAACTACATCACCGGCACTCATATCCTCTTTAATCATAGTGTCAAGTTTACAGGCAAACAAATCACTTAAAGCCACTATCTTATCCAGTTCGGGAATAGCTTCATCAGCTTCCCATTTCGATATTGTCTGGCGGGAAACAGACATCATTTCAGCCAACTGTTCCTGCGTAATCTTTTTCTGCTTTCTCAGATACTGAATATTTTTTCCTAAGCCCATAATCATTTTCCTCCATTTATCTGTTGATGAAATATTTAATCTACTGTTTCAATATAACAGAGTAATAGATGAAAATCTACCATATCAAAAGCAACATTCGAAGGGATAATGTCAACTGACGGTTTACATCATCATTTTTCTACAACTTTAATTTTAATGTACTTCCCTTAGGAACTGTTAAGGAATTACTTGT
>DNJW01000261.1:0-5358 GCA_003488965.1 Lachnospiraceae bacterium
GCAGCGCAGAAATGAGGAAAAATATGGACAAATATGGATATACATTGCGTAAAAGGGCGGAGAAAAAAGAAGCTGGACATTACCGGAAGGAAGAACTGCAGCTGATGACAACCTATCAGCTAAAGGAAATATGCCGGATGGAAAAGCTGGTACAAGGGGGGCTTCGCCCCATGGAGAAAGAAGAACTGATACGGATTATTTTAAGATACCGAGGAGCAGATGAAAATCTGCTGATACGGACTGCCGACAGCAAGGGAACGGAAGCGCTGGAAAGGTTTCTGGGAAGCTGTATATTGGAGGAACAAAGCTTTCCGGGCATGGAAGGCAGTTCAAAGATTGTTGCATATGAGGGGCTTGCGATTCATTTTTATGACAGACTGGAAATCCCGTATAAAAAGGAGCTGGCGGAAACGAATGCATTGGTAGTAAGCGGGGGGAAAATATGTGGTATTCTGAATGTGAAAGCAAAGGGGAAAAATACCGATAAGCTATATCTGACAAAAGCGGCGGCATTGCCTTGCAGGGAAGCGGAGACAAAGAACTATAGTTTATATCTTATGGAGAGAAAAAACTCCGAACTGCTCTATCGGATATACAGCGGCGGTTACGGGCAAGTGCCGGGCCATCTGGAAGTATATAAAATACCTTTGCTGGATTTTGAAGTTTTAGAGCCGGGAGACCTTCTGATTCCCTTGGCAATTGATTTCGGAACTTCCAATACGGCGGCCGGAGCCTATCTGGATAGGCAGTATTTGGAAAGAGTACATATTCATGACGGAGAATATGGATTAAAGGAAAATGAAGTGAATTATGCCTTGTTCTATGATACCGCATCGGACTGGGAAGAAACCACGCTGTTTCCCAGTGTGGCAGGCGTCCTTTCCGCTGAGACGGGCAAGACGGAATTTGTATTTGGGTACGAGGCAGTCCGCTTGGCGGATTCCAGTTACATTGATGAAGGATTTTGTATTTTCTATGATATTAAGAGATGGATAAGCGATTATAATAAGCTGGAGGAAATTACCGACAGTCAGGGCCGGAGAAGCTTTGTAAGCCGTAAGGAGATTCTGAAAGCATATCTTATCTATGTGATTCAGGAGGTCTGCAACCGTTTGAAATGCAAAGCCGAAAAGGTTCATATTTCATGCCCTGTGAAGCAGAAAGCCCGGTTTGCGGCGCTGTTTGCGGAGATTCTGCCGGATTATGCTTTGGAAAAACAGGATATGCTGGATGAAAGCGTATCCGTGCTTTATGGGACCATTTCGGATATGATTGGTTCGGGGCAGGCAGAGGAAGGCAGGGAATATGGTGCGCTGCTGATGGACTGCGGCGGAGGAACTACGGATTTATGTTCCTGCCGTTTCCGTATCTGGGACAAGAGGGTAGCCTATCGGATTGAAATAAAAACTGCATATGAAAACGGTGATACGGACTTTGGTGGAAATAATCTGACTTACCGGGTGATGCAGTTTATGAAGATTAGGATAACGAATAGCCTGCGCGGGAAAAGCGGTGCGGAAAAGGAGATTCTTGACTGGTTTGATACGGATATATACCGGTATGTGGATGAGACAGGGGCGGACGGCTTATACGGGAAACTGGAGGAGGCATATAAGGAGGCGGAAAAATACCTTCCTACCCGGTTCAGGGAATATGAAAATAAGGGAAGGGCGGATTATTACAAAGTAAAGAATAATTTTTATGCTCTTTTTCAGCTGGCGGAAAGGGTAAAAAAGGAATTTTACAGCCATGCAGGAACGCTGAAAATCACTTTGTCGGAAATGCCGGTCATATTGCCGGGCGCATCACCGTCAGCATCGCCTATAGAGGAAAACGGAAATGTACGGATAGCGGTAGATAGGTTTAAGCTGTCTGCGGATATGGGGAAAGGGCTGGAAACAATAAAGAAATTTGAACCTGTGGTATTTAGCATCTATGAAATGGAACTGTTGCTGACAGGAGATATCTACAGCATTATAAAAAAATTTATGGAAGGGATGTATGAAAGCGGCAGGGCAGAGGAGTACTCCATTATCAAAATGACAGGACAGTCATGCAAAATCGGTCTGTTCCGTAATGCCTTAAAAGAATTTATTCCCGGCAGAGGGATTCAGTCAAAAAGAAGGAATGAGGACAGGGCAAAGGATTTGAGCCTGAAAATGCCTTGTGTGGAAGGGGCGCTGAAGTATCTTAGAGATAAGAAGTATGGGCTGGCGGATATATTGATTCAAGCGGAGGAACCGGCACTGCCTTATAATATTACGGCATATACCCACAGCGGAGAAGAGATTGTCCTGATACAAGGACAGGAAAGAGGCAGGAAAAGCGGTATGGTCTCCAGAAATATGGAGAATCTGGTGCTAAAGCTGTATTTGAAGGATTTGGAAGGAAGAGAGCGTTATCAGTATACCTGCTGCAGTGCCTTGAAGGATTTTGAAGAAATGGAATATGAGAAGATTGAGCAGGAGTACGGATTGCACATACGTCAGGAGGATACGGATGATATTGTGGATAGGGA
Organism: Lachnospiraceae bacterium; assembly: GCA_003488965.1. Taxonomy (GTDB): domain Bacteria; phylum Bacillota; class Clostridia; order Lachnospirales; family Lachnospiraceae; genus Kineothrix. The sequence goes on from DNJW01000261.1 coordinate 2,519, forward strand.
GGTGCGGTTTTTTGTATGGACGCTGCCGGAAGAATGGGCATTTTGTGCGGTTCCCGTATATAGAAAAAATGAAAGGCTGTTTTTAGGAAAGCAGGAAATATTGGATTTAGAAAATGACGGGTGGGTCCTGAACTTTTTTGACGGAATAAAATAGCAGGAAAGGAAAAACAATGCAGAATATATATCCGCTGTTCGGACAGAACAGAATATTGAAAAAAGAATTTCTCTGGTCTTTGCGGGACTATGCTTTTTTGCATACCCAACTGGAATACCAGTCTTATGGGGATGGAATATTGGAAGGATGCAGAGTCGAGGTAAGGGAAAAGGAACTGGCAGTGGGAAAGGGAATGGTCAAATACAACGGTTTTATTTATCTTCTGACGGAAGAATTAACGGTACCTTACGAGGCGGCGGAAAAGACGGAGATATTAAAAATGCAATTATCCGCAGATAAACGTTCGGAGGATTATATTTCCTATGGAATTTCCCTGATTCTGACCCAGAATACCGCAAGGAAAGAGAATGAAATCGAGGTGTGCCGGTATAAATTGCGCCATGGTTCTAAGCTGCGCAGCCAGTATAAAGGATTTGAAGATATGGCAACGGAATTCGATACGGTAAATGTCATAGAAGCGGACTGGGGAGCCATAGGAGGCAAAACCATTTCCCCTGAGGTAACAAGATATTATGCCGGACTGGTGTTAGAAGAGGGAGGCGCTCATCCGGAGGATATAAACTTTGCTTATTTGTGCTTAAGCCAGACCGGGGCAATGCCCGTAAAGGTGGTAGAGCATTATATAAAAAACAGGCTTGAAAAAACAGGGCATCCTTGGAATCCCTCCGGAGCGGGAAACAGGAAAGCATGTGACAATAAAGAATTGTTTCATGGATTGAATCAGATACTGGATTTTCTGCAAAAAAACCGGAGAGGCGTACAGCAAAATAAAGGAATCAGGAATAGAATTATGCTTGAATGATGGAAATTCAACCCTATCAACCACCAATTTTTATATTGAAATAAAAGGAACCTTCCCTCATAATATAACTGTGATATATTTTACCTTGCATCCAGAAAACATATTTCCACGTACGCCCCGCTTCCGCTTCACAAAAAATGCAGCAGACACTAGGCTCAAAAATACTGGAGATTTTAATCTCCTGCAAAGTGCTGGCGTTTTTTAAGAGGCTCTTTAGAAAATATGTTTTCTGGATGCACGGACAACAAGCAGCGTGTGAAAAGTAACAAATGGAGAAAAGAATGAAAAGGATTTTAGCGTTCATGGTTGATTTTTTTATAATACAGATGATAGCATCGTCAGCGGGAGTAGGTTTTTATATGCTTGTAATCAGGTCAAATCAGGAGAAAATGACGGCAGCAGGCGAAGTCATATTTCCGCTTCTGATTGTTGGGATTACCATATGGCTGTATTTTTTTATATCAGATTATTTTTGTGATGGGGGAGGCATTGGTAAGAAAGCAATGGGCATTAAGCTGGTTTCCGAAGGAAAGAGACTGCCGTTATCGGTGTCATTAAAACATTCGGCAGCAAAAATGGCAGTTTGTACGGTATATCCGGCAATGGTTATTTATTATTTGCTTAAAAGACAGTTGCCGTATGACAAATGGCTTAAGCTGGAAGTTGTCGATAGATAATGTTTCCCATTGAGTCTCTGCCCGTTCCGAAAACAGATTCGAATCTATCTGATAACGTGAAAGAACCGGCTGTTTTGTTTCTATGCTGATTATCACATAAAAATTCCTTTTCACCTTTTCTGTTAGTCCCTTTTTCTGATATTCATAGATTATCTGATTCGCTGCGCTTGGCGTTCCTGCAATTTCTATCAATGGTTCCCTTGAAAAACATCCCTTTGCCAGTAAATTTCCATAATGCTTCTTCTTGCATCACCCGCCGCTTTCTTGTAACGGCATCCTGCACGATTCTCTCATTTTTTGAAAAAGGTCTTGTTTGTGACGTAACGTAATAATATATAATATATCATAGGAGGCAGGAAATTATGGAAAAACACAGAGCAATACCGCCTGGGTATATGACGGTTGGAGAGGTTGCAAAGAAAATAGGAGTTACTGTCCGTACATTGCAATACTATGACAAGGAAGGCTTGTTATCCCCTTCGGCAGAAAGTGAAGGAGGGAGAAGACTTTATACAGATAAAGATTTAGTTATACTTCATCAAATTATATCTTTGAAATCATTGGGTTTTTCTTTGGATGATATAAAGCATTGCTTAATTTCTTTAGAAACACCGGCTGATGTGGCAGCCGCCCTTACCGAACAGGCAGACAGCATACGGGAGAAAATAGAACAGTTAACAGCTTCTTTGACAGCAATCGAACAGTTAAAGGAAGAAGTGTTACAAATACAGACAGTCAATTTTAAGAAGTATGCAGATATTATTGTCAATCTGCAAATGAAAAACGACTCTTACTATCTCATTAAGCGTTTTGATGATGATACGCTTGACCATATCCGTAACCGGTTTGATAAGGAAAGCGGTTTGAATTTTATGGATAGATTTAATCGTTTGAGTGATGAAATTATAGAACTTCAAAAGGCAAGCGTGTCCCCTGAAAGTGAGAAATGCCAACGAATTGTAAAAGAGTATTGGGGATTGATTACAGAATTTACGGATGGTGATATGAGTATGCTTTCAAACTTGATAGAGGTCGGCAATATTGACACAGCTACAAATGCTTGGGAAGAAAGACAGAAAATTGTAAACGACTATTTAGAGCCGGCTTTGCAAGTCTACTTTTCAAGACTTGGAGAAAATCCGTTTGAGGGGGTAGAAGAGTGAAAGATTTTTCAAATCTTTCACTC
>DNJW01000261.1:5673-5839 GCA_003488965.1 Lachnospiraceae bacterium
CGCAGAAATGAGGGAAATGATGAATAGTGCAATACAAGTTCGTGGATTAAAGAAAAGCTATGGCAGCAACATTGTTCTCAATGGGCTTGATTTTGAAATTGAAAAGGGAGAAACTTTCGCTCTGCTCGGTGTAAATGGTGCAGGAAAAACGACAGCCCTTGAATGT
>DNJW01000331.1:0-450 GCA_003488965.1 Lachnospiraceae bacterium
ATTTTGAATGTCCTTCCTGCCATGGGAAGCATTTTATATTTGGGGACAGCCATGTAAAACAGACTGCCATGGAATATGGGATTGACAAGACGGCACAGATTCCTATTGACAGCAGGCTGGCGGCAGCTTGCGACAGAGGCGGTATTGCAGATTTTGAAGCAGACTGGCTGGCAGAGCTGGCCGACAGTATAGAACCGGAAGGCGGCAGAAAGTAAGAAAAGTATTCTGACTTACTGACTTAAATAGATAATTGCAGAACTTCCGGCTGAAGGAATATGCGGCTGGAAGTTTTGCAGTTAGGAAAGAAGCTGTTTTACAGCAGCTACCGCCTGAGCATCGGTTTCCCATATTTCATATTCGCTGATGCCGGGCAATCCCATAGAAACATTAGTGTTTCGGAACCGCATTCCGCTTTCTTTGTTTTTTTTCCCGGACATATGAAAAGCAGTA
>DNJW01000331.1:733-2611 GCA_003488965.1 Lachnospiraceae bacterium
ATATGAAAAGCAGTAAGATTTGTTTTCTCAAGCAAAAGCCTGACCGCATTTTCATTAATTCCTGCTCCTGCCATAATAGTTATTTGCCCTTCGGCTCTTTCATCCAATTGCCTAAGAAGGTCAATGCCTTCGGTGCAGGATGACTGGCATCCAGATGTAAGAATGGTATGAATACCTAATTCCTTGGCTTTTTCTAAAGTCTGAAAAGGGTCTTTGCACATATCAAAGGCACGGTGCAGGGTAATACTCATTTGACCGGCATGGTCTATCAGGAAACGCATAGCCCCGCAATCCAGACTGCCGTCAGAATTTAAGCAGCCGATTACGATACCTTCGGCTCCTGCTGTGTGGAACAGCTCAATTTCTTTTGCGATAATGCTGATTTCCTGTTTGGTATATAAAAAATCCCCGAAGCGGGGACGGAGCAGCACATGAATGCGGATATCGGTCTGCTCACGTATTTGCCGGAATAAGGCAAGGGTAGGGGTAATACCGCCGATGACCAGACCGGAACACAGCTCTAAACGGTCGGCTCCGCCCTTTTTAGCAAAAAGGGCGGATTCCGCACTGTCTACACAGCATTCCAAAGTATATTTTGTATTGCCGCTTTTTTCATTTTCCATAAAAGCATTCATTTTCAGTCCTCTACAGGGGTAAAACGCAAAGGAAATTTTTCGGCACTGCACACATGGCGTTCGTTGTCGTTTTCTACAATAATATAGTCCCCTTCGCGGATAAAAACAATACCGCGTCTATTCCGGATAAATGGACAGACAATAGAGCCGTCCGGTCTTGTAAACTTGAATAAGCGATCTGGGCTAATCCATCCGTTGGTAACGACCTTGGTATACAATTCAAAACCGTCTTCCAGTCCTTTTCCAGGTTCGTACGCTTCCGCATCAACAATCAAAGAGGCCCGTTCATATTTTTTTCCCATAAAGTACTCCGTTTCTGTGTCGCTTCCCAGCATCTTAAGTTTGTGCAAGCAACACATGGACACAAACTGCTGTAATTCTGTTTCTATTTTTATTCTAACTTATTCAGAGAAAAAATACAACAGAGAAATTAAAAGTGGTATGGATAAAAAAACTAAAATTGCATCTTTCAATATGTACAGATATACATATAATGATGATAACTGAAAGGAATGCATTCAGGAAGAAAATACAGAACCGGGACCCGGAATAGGAGGAATGGACATATGAATGAGAGGTATGAATTGAATAAGGAGCTGGCACAGATGCTGAAGGGCGGGGTGATTATGGATGTTACTACTCCTGAACAGGCGAAGATTGCCCAGGAGGCGGGGGCATGCGCTGTTATGGCATTGGAGAAGATTCCTGCGGATATCAGGGCTGCCGGAGGGGTGGCACGGATGAGCGATCCGAAGATGATAAAGGGGATTCAGGAGGCTGTTACTATTCCGGTTATGGCAAAATGCCGTATCGGACATTTTGCTGAGGCACAGATTTTAGAGGCTCTCGAAATTGATTATATCGATGAAAGCGAAGTGCTGTCCCCGGCGGACGATGTATATCATATTGATAAGGCGATGTTTAAAGTCCCTTTTGTCTGCGGTGCAAAGGATTTGGGGGAGGCGCTGCGGAGAATTGCCGAGGGGGCTGCCATGATACGGACAAAAGGGGAACCCGGAACCGGGGATGTGGTACAGGCGGTGCGGCATATGAGGAAGATGAATAAGCAGATGGCGGAGGTTGCCGCTTTAAGGAAGGATGAGCTGTATCAGGCGGCAAAGGAATTGCAGGTGCCTTATGACCTTATTTTATATGTACACGAAAACCGCAGGCTTCCTGTAGTCAATTTTGCGGCAGGGGGCATTGCCACTCCGGCGGATGCCGCATTGATGATGCAGCTTGG
>DNJW01000331.1:2905-3753 GCA_003488965.1 Lachnospiraceae bacterium
TGCCGCATTGATGATGCAGCTTGGCGCCGAGGGAGTATTTGTGGGTTCTGGGATTTTCAAGTCCGGCAATCCGGCAAAGAGGGCGGCAGCAATTGTGAAGGCGGTAACCAATTACAAGGATGCCGAAATGCTGGCACAGCTGTCCGAGGATTTGGGAGAAGCAATGGTGGGCATTAACGAAAGTGAAATAGAATTATTGATGGCGGAGCGTGGTAAATAATGAAGGCGGCGATACTTGCCCTGCAGGGGGCTTTTGCAGAACATGAATATATGCTGGAGCGCATGGGCGTGGAATATATGGAAATCCGGCAGAAAAAGGATGCCTATGAGGATTTTGATGCCCTCATTCTGCCGGGAGGGGAAAGTACGGTAATGGGAAAACTTCTAAAGGAGTCCGGTCTGTTTGACATATTAAAGGGAAAAATAGAAAAGGGACTTCCGGTTCTTGGCACATGTGCAGGACTGATTCTTTTGGCCGATAGACTGTCTGACGGCGAAACGGCCCATCTGGCTACTATGCCGGTGAGCGTAAAAAGAAATGCTTATGGGAGACAGCTGGGAAGTTTCCGCACCGAGGAAGAGTTTAAGGGAATCGGCAGGATACCGATGGTATTCATACGCGCTCCTTATATTGAATCGGTGGGGGAGGGAGTGGAAGTACTTGCCCGGGTAGACGGGCGTATAGTTGCTGTCCGGTACGGAAAACAAATCGGTGTGGCATTTCACCCGGAACTGACGGATTGCAGGGATATTTATAAAATGCTTTTTTGCAGTTGATATAACAATAATTTCCTGTTGCTTGTTACTGTTCACACGTTGTTTGCCGTCCGCACAGCCGGAAAACATAT
>DNJW01000231.1:0-2305 GCA_003488965.1 Lachnospiraceae bacterium
ATGAGAGACATAAAAAGGCGTAAGGGCAGTATTCAAAGTACGCAGCAGATTACCAAAGCCATGAAACTTGTTTCTACCGTCAAGCTGCAAAAGGCAAAACAGCGCGCAGAGCAGTCCAAGGATTACTTCCGCTGTATGTATGAAACGGTGGTTTCTATGCTTGCAAAGGCCGGAAATATCGATCATCCGTATCTGCGTCCGGGCGATTCGGCAAAAAAGGGAATTATCGTGATTACCTCTAACCGGGGACTTGCCGGCGGATATAATTCCAATATTACCAAGCTGATTACACAAGGCGGCTATAAAAAGGAAGAAGTGGAATTATATATTATCGGTAAAAAAGGGCGGGAAACCCTGCAAAGGTACGGCTACAGAATCAGGGAAGATTATTCCGATATTGTAGAGGAACCTTTGTATTCCGATGCGATGGAAGTGAGCAGGAAAGTACTGGATGATTTTGCAAGCGGTGAAATCGGGGAAATATATCTGGCTTATACCGGATTTAAAAACACGGTGGTGCATGAACCTACCTTGCTGAAGCTGCTTCCGGTAGAAGTGGAGGCAAAAGCCACGGCAGGGGACCGTGCGCCCATGAATTTCGAGCCGGAAGATGATGCAGCTTTGGATATGATTATTCCAAAATATGTGACCAGCCTGATTTATGGAGGTCTGGTGGAATCGGTAGCCAGTGAAAACGGAGCAAGGATGCAGGCGATGGATTCGGCAACGAGCAATGCGGAAGAAATGATCGACCATTTGACCTTGATGTATAATAGGGCGCGTCAGGGTTCTATTACTCAGGAACTGACAGAGATTATTGCCGGCGCCAACGCAATTTCGATGTAGCGTTCGTGCTATTATAAAAGTAATGCTTGCGCCCGTATTTGAGGGTTAAGCAAGATTGGAGGATTAATATGAGTATAGAGAAGGGTAATATCGGAAAGATTACTCAGATTATCGGTGCTGTACTTGATATTAAATTTACCGGAGGAAATCTTCCGGAGATTAATGAGGCAATCAGGATTCCTACCGCAGACGGAGGAGAACTGGTAGTGGAAGTATCACAGCATCTGGGCGACGACACGGTAAGATGTATCGCTATGGGTTCTACCGATGGCCTTGTAAGAGGAATGGATGCGGTTGCAACCGGGGCGCCTATTACGGTTCCGGTAGGTGAAAATACGCTGGGCCGTATCTTTAATGTTTTAGGACAGCCGATAGATAACAAACCGGCTCCGGAAGGAGTGGGACATGAGCCTATTCATAGGGCAGCTCCGGCATTTGAGGAGCAGTCTACGGAAACGGAGCTTCTGGAAACAGGAATTAAGGTTGTGGACTTGCTTTGTCCTTATCAGAAAGGCGGTAAAATCGGCTTGTTTGGAGGCGCCGGTGTAGGAAAAACGGTGCTGATTCAGGAATTAATCCGCAATATTGCCACAGAGCACGGCGGTTATTCCGTATTTACCGGCGTTGGAGAGAGAACCAGGGAAGGGAATGACTTATATCATGAAATGATGGAATCCGGCGTTATCGATAAGACAACGATGGTATTCGGACAGATGAACGAGCCGCCCGGAGCGAGAATGAGAGTGGGACTTACCGGTCTTACTATGGCGGAGTATTTCCGTGATAAAGGCGGCAAGGATGTACTGTTGTTTATTGATAATATTTTCCGTTTTACACAAGCCGGTTCCGAAGTATCCGCTCTTCTTGGGCGTATGCCTTCGGCAGTAGGCTATCAGCCTACTCTGCAGACGGAAATGGGCGCTTTGCAGGAGCGTATTACATCCACAAAGAACGGCTCCATCACTTCTGTTCAGGCGGTATATGTGCCGGCAGATGACTTGACAGACCCGGCTCCGGCAACGACGTTTGCCCATTTGGATGCAACGACGGTGCTGTCCCGTTCCATTGTGGAATTGGGAATTTATCCTGCGGTTGACCCGTTAGAGTCCACTTCAAGGATTCTGGATCCGCGTATTTTGGGAGAAGAACACTATCAGGTAGCCCGCGGTGTACAGGAAATTCTGCAGAAATATAAGGAACTGCAGGATATTATCGCAATTCTTGGTATGGATGAACTTTCCGAAGAGGATAAGCTGGTGGTATCCCGTGCAAGAAAAGTACAGAGATTTTTGTCCCAGCCGTTCTTCGTAGCCGGACAGTTTACGGGAATGGAAGGAAAGTATGTGCCGATTAATGAAACAGTCCGGGGATTTAAAGAGATTCTGGAAGGCAAACATGACAGTATACCGGAAAGTTATTTCCTGAATGCCGGGAGTATTGATGATGTACTTGCCCGCGT
>DNJW01000231.1:2582-3568 GCA_003488965.1 Lachnospiraceae bacterium
TATTGATGATGTACTTGCCCGCGTAAAGTAACAGCATAAGGAAGATAAGTGCTGTCTTCCGGAAGCACGGAGTTTGGTGAAAGAAAGGGGCAGGGCTGACATATGGCAGATGAAAGGAATTTCCGGCTGAAAGTAATTACACCGGAACGCGTTTTCTATGACGGGGACGTCAATATGGTGGAATTTAATACGACAGAGGGTGAAATCGGTGTTTATAAGGGACACGTTCCCATGACTGTTATTATCAATCCAGGAATTCTTACGATTTCGGAAAGCGGCAGAACAAGAAATGCGGCGCTTCATGCAGGTTTTGCTGAAATTTTACAAGATAAAGTGACAATTCTGGCAGAAGTGATTGAATGGCCGGGCGAAATTGACAGGCAGCGTGCGGAAGCAGCAAAGGCCCGGGCAGAGGAGAGACTGCATACAAAAACACCGGAGACGGATATTTTACGTGCAGAAACCGCTCTCCAGAGAGCGATTGCCCGTATTAGCGTACTGAAATAAGTATAACACCGAATGATTTTTTTGCATATGATAACATAACAATTGAACTTTTTAAGGATGTTATCTATGTATAATCAAAAAGCTTTACCTTTTTATATGACTTATCCCCTGCCGCTTTATTATCAGGAGGAAGATACGGCGACCAGGGATTTGGAGTACTTACAGCAGATGTATCCGGCCGAGGCGAAGAAGTATCAGAAAATGATTGCCGGAATATTGGATAAGCTGGACTATGAAGGCAGTATGATATATGACGAGTATCCGGATAAATGGCAGATGTATAAACTGTCGCAGGATATTCTGGAACGTATCAGACGTCAGGAGGAAAAAGAAAATCCGGATAAAATAATTCCTAAAGAAAAGTGGGAATGGGCATCTGACTTGGTACAGATTGTATTGTTTTATGAAGTCTATAAGAGGAGACATAATAATCATAACGGGATTTTAAAGTTTTAGTTGTAGTTTTATAATAAAGCCAG
>DNJW01000135.1 GCA_003488965.1 Lachnospiraceae bacterium
CTCCACGGACAGGACAAAGGAAATAGCCGCTAAGTATACTGACCGCATTTTTGACTTTGAATGGATAAACGATTTCAGCGCGGCAAGAAATTTTTCCCTGCAGAAGGCATCTAACAACTGGATTTTTATGATAGACTGCGACGAGTGGATTGAATCTATTGATATTGAAGAAATGAATTATTTCCGCAAAAAATGTCCGGATATTGCAGGCTCTGTTACAAGAAAAAACATTACCAGTTCACCGGATGGCATTGGCGTCTATAACGACCGCACGGAAAGGCTTTTTTCCCGTAAGCACTATTATTATACCGGAACAATACACGAGCAGCTAACACCCAAGCACAGTAAGGATTTCCAAACTTTGCTATTAGATACTACCATAGGTCATAGCGGTTATCTCCTTACCGAAAAAGGATATATAGAAAAAGCTAAACGGAATCTGGCATTGTTATTCCAGCAAATGGTGGAAAACCCTAACGACCCCTATGTCTATTTTCAGATTGGAAAATCTTATCAGGCCATAGAAGATTTTCAAAAGGCTGCCCTGTTTTTTGAAAAGGCTCTCAGTTTTGATTTAGATTACTCACTTGCTTATGTCAATATGTTAGTCACGCAATATGGCGGCGTACTTCTGTTTCTGAAACAGAACGAAAAAGCCTTGGCGGTTTTTCAAAAGGTATATAGCTCTCTTTGCCACTCCGCTGATTTTGTATATGTGATGGGAAGAATTTATCTGGCAAATCATATGTACGAGGAAGCGTTGGATGAATTTCAGAAAGCAACTACTTTTGAATTTTCAAATGATGCTGGCGTTACCTCTTATTTATCCTATTATGAGATAGGGCGTATTCTTAAAATGGCTGGTGAAACAGAGATGGCTGGCAAATATTTCAGGCTATGCGGAGATTTTGCCCCTGCCCTTGATGAATTACAAAAATTAGAAAAATCCCCCGATTGCAGTTAAGTGCAGTCGAGGGATTTTTATTATTACACGCCTGCCAGAAGCATTTCTTCTACTTCAGCAAATTCTTCTTCCGTATAGCCGCAGGATATAATCTGTTCTTTCACAATACCGATTTTAATCATATTTTCAATCGCCTTGATGCGTCCTTCCCTTCTACCCCTTTCTACCCCCTTTTCCATTCCTTTTCTTATCCCTTTAGCTTCAATATTTTCTGATAAATTACACATAAGCTGTATCCTCTCCTCCAATTCCGTTGTCATTATCATACCATAATCTTCTTCTAATATACGCCTCTTCTCTTCCGCTGCCATCCCCGAAAGAACTTTCTCCAGCATGGAAATCAGCGTATTTCCGGAATCCTTCAGGTTATCTCCCTCCCTGATATTAATAATGACAGCCTTCATTAAATCCGTTCCGTCTGCGCTCTCCTTATTCTCAAAAACAGTTTTCCTCTCGAGACCGATTTCCTCTATAGAGTCTCCATCTTCCTCATTATCCATACAAATCCAGATGCTTATCAAAAATCTTGGGTTATCTCAAATCTTTAGGATTCTGCCAGAAAATTAGCGGTATGCATCCAAAAGATTTGAGATAATAAATCTTACTTGAGACAGCAATACTGCAACAGTTCGCTTTCCTTTCCCTTCCATTTCTTTTCAGGTGCCAAACCGCTTCCCTCATGGCTGACTTTTCTCAAAGCCTCCTCAATCGTCTCACTGTCAGCATAAGCGTAAATTCGGACGGTGTCAATGCTTTCATGCCCAAGAAAATCCCGGATGTATGACAGCGGCACCCCTTTTTTATACATTGCCATGGCGATTGAATGGCGGAACATATGTGCATGGAGATGTGGCGGAAACAATGGATCAGATTCTTTTGCTGAAGCTGCATATTTTTTCAGCATGATGTCAACATTTGCCGGGGTCATCTGGGTCTGTCTCCCCTGATGTATTGTATAGAACATGAAAGCGTTTTCAGGGGAATCCCGGTGGTATTCGGAAAGATATGCGTCCAGATGCCTTACGGCATCTTCCATGACTGGCACATATCTCACTTTTTTCCCCTTCCCCGTGATTTTTAGCTGGGGCGTACCGTCAGTCCTGATGACATCCGACAGCCGGACATTCAGCAGCTCATCAATCCGTGCACCTGTTTCATAAAGGAAGATCATCATAAAACGGTTGCGTCTTCCTATCGCTGTATGGATATCCGGTATGGAGTAGATAAGCTTCAGCTGGCCTTCCGTAAGGTATTCCACTTTTGGCTTTTTAGTTCCTTTGAACCTGCGGATTTTCTGGGCATCCACATAAAGCGCCGTCAGTTCCATGTCCTCATCGCTGCAGTATTGCAGAAATGTCCTTATCGCTGCCAGACGGTTGTTCAGTGTGTTGACGGATGCGTGCTTTTCATCCCTCATGTAAATAAGAAAGCCATAAATCATTTCACGGCTGAAGCATTTGAACCCCATCCCTGTGAAAGGGATTCCTTTTTCCTCTGTAAGATAAAGCCGCATCTGGTTCAGGGCAGCCTTATAAGTCCGGATGGTCTTGGGGCTGGCGGCAAGCCTCACCGGAAGGTGGATAGAAAAATAGTCGTGGAGCATCCGGAAGAACAGCATCTCCTTCTCATTCTTCTTCATGGCACACCTCCGGCAGGATATCCCTGTTCATGCTGGAAAGCATATTTTCCATGTCCGGGTAGAATTCGGAGACGAGCCGGAGGTAGTAATCAGTCGCCCTATAATTCATATGCCCCATGTACTCGCTGAGATAGACATACATGGCATTGATGTCTTTCCCCTCCCGCACCCAGGCATTCAGCCTGTCAACCGCAAAAGTATGGCGGAAGCTGTGGAGGCAGGCGTTTTTTGCATTTTCATCCTTCGACTCCGGCAGGGCGTCCCAGATTTCATGGAACCATTTGTTCAAAGTGCGGTAGCTGAGCGCATTTCCGTATTTATTGGGAAAAAATGCCGACCTGCCCGGAAGCTTCCTGGAGATGGCGGAATCATACTGTACGCACTGCCCAAGCATTTCCTCTGACATAAAGATATTCCTGGCCTTCCATCCCTTGCTTTCACGTACCGTGATCCTGCCATCCGCCAGATCGACATCGCTGACAGAAAGGTTGAGCGCTTCCGATTCCCGTAAGCCGCAGCAGTACATGAGCCTGAAAATCACCGGAACCACATAGTGCTTTGTCGGCGAGTTTTTAACGGCGGGCCTGCATCGGTCCGCCGACTGGAAAAAAGCAAGTTTTTCCTGCGCAGTATAAATATGCGCAGGGTATTTCAGCTGCTTTCTCCCCACATAGGAGGGAATGACATATGCCGTTTTCCCGATGCCATTCATATATTTTGCGAGCTGGCGCACTGGGGTCACGTCCCGGGTCAGGGTATTCTGGTGCAGGGACGCATGGTTCCCTATCCATGCGTCGCACATTGCTTTTGTAACTGTATCCTCATCTGGGAATTCCCTGGCGGCCATATCGTCAAACCTTGCCAGAATAAGGGAGGATTGTCTGTATGGATAGCCGATGGAGTGCTTCTGCTCTATGAATTCATGGATGGTATCGGCAAACCTGCTGTGGAAAGATGGTTCATTCATTTCCGTCACCGCCTTCCCATGACTTTACGCCGATTCCATCAAGCCCGAGGGCGCATTCCCGCAGCATTGATTCCTCCATGGGGATATAAGGCTTGTCTGCTTCCTTTGAAGCATGTCCAAGGGTATCGGTGATGACCTGGTGCGGGACTTCATCCAGCAAAAGGCGGTTTGCCAGTGTACGGCGGTAAAGGTGCATCCCCCGCTGGCTGCCGTTCTTCCGTTTTATTCCGGATTTTTTGACAAACCGGTTAGATACCTCATAAATCCGGGTTATCCTGGTAAATGGGGCCTGGGCGCGCAGGAAAATGAAGGGATACCCATCATCCGCTTTTGGGCGTTCATCCCGTATATATTCATATATCGCATTGCCCACTTCCGGCAGGAGCGGAAGGACGACAGGTTCCCCGGTCTTCTGCTGGTTGAGCCGTATCTTCTCCCCTTCCCAGTCAATCTGTGAGAATTTCAGGCTGCAGATGTCGCATGACCGCAGCCCAAGCTCCCTTGCCAGGAGAATGATTGCAGCATTGCGCTTTGTACATCCCTCAAGGGCCTCATAAAACTTTTCGTCTTCCTTTTCCGGTATATAGCACGGCGTGTTCCCATGATGGCGGAAAGGAGGCATTACCATCTCCGCCCGGTTTACTTCCAGCATTCCCTGTTCATATAGATACTGCAGGGTCAGCCGGACGAGAGTAGTTGGGCTGTCCATGCATTTGCAGATACCCGCAAAGCCTTTCAGGATACCGCCGACACCGGACGCAGAAAGGTGGTACAATTCCTCGGCCGAACGGACACCGGAAAATCTTATCATGTTCCTGAATATATAGTCCCTTCCCTGTATCGTCCTTTCTGCATAATTGTTTTCCCGCAAAAACGAGAGGTACTGCTGGCGGATGTCTTCGAGTTCTGGGCTTTCTAATGGCTGAACCGGTTTCCTTGGTGAGCGCTTCCATTGAAACTGCCCGGTTTCAGCTATCTCTGCCAGGATAAGTGCCGCTTTCCTGTGCATGTAATATTTTGTTTCCGACAAGGAACCACTGCCAGATTTTTCATCCAGTTCCCCTAAGTACCGTTTCAGTGTTTCCGGATTATAGTTCATGGATGAATTACGACGGAAACAATAAGTCCGGATGTCGCGCCATGAATGCCAGTACTGCCCCTGGCCGTTATGGGATGTCCCCTGTCGTTCGATCATGCCGGCAGCATAGACAATTAAAAAACTTATATCTACTGGTCCGGAGATTGGATACGCCAAAGAAGACAGCAGGATGCAGGTTTCCTCATATGTTGGGAAGGGTGGTTCATTGTAAAAGCTGCCGTCTTTGTTTATGGCGTGTGTGCCGGCAATCAGGTCCACCGCTTTTACGGCTTGGGATCTGTTAAAATATACAGCCGGGGTTTTTGCGCCTTTAAGGAAAATGTCATACAATTCCTGGCAGGGCGAATCAAAACCGCCTTCTTCTGCAGCCTTAAACAGTGCAGAAAAATAGATGCCCTGGCATCGTACTGTTGATTCAGCATGTTTCTCGCTCCACAGTGCCAGGGCTTTTGAAATAATGTCTTGGATGTTGCTCATTTTTTGTTCTCCTCTCTTACAATAAGGTTGATTTTTTTCAGTTACCCTTTTATTATAAGAGAGAGAAAGGTTATCTCAAATTT
>DNJW01000378.1:0-1063 GCA_003488965.1 Lachnospiraceae bacterium
GATTTCACTGCAGAACTTCCTGCCGCTTTCAGTGCATCCACAACCGATTTTATATTACTGGTATTGGTATTCACGGTATTTACCGTATTATTTACCGTGCCTACAGCGGATTTTACATTGGCAACATCTGCCTTTACGGCAGCAATGGCAGAGGCAACCTCTGCTATGCCTTCACCCAGCGTGCCCAATAACGACTGCATCTGTGTTATTTCCCTCTGCATGGCATCCAGCGTCGGCTTATCAGCTACCTTGATTGTCTGTTCCATCCTGTCCCTCCTCTTCCTCTGTCCCATCATCATAGGTTATGTTTAAAATGCCTTCATTATCTACAAACAGCTCAATTCCTTTTCCCAATGCATATTTGGATAATGCCTCTTCCTGGTTCCTTTGCAGTTCTTCAAAATCCTCCTGCAACGCAAAAACCCCTGAAGCATTAAAAGAAACTGTACTTTCCCCTGACACCTTAATGTTCACCGACATAACTATATTGGATATAAATTCACCATTATAGCGTAATACCTTCTGTGAATCCTCCGGAATGGAAGAACAAACTGCATATAATATTTCCCCCTTGTCAGGATCATTTGCAAATATCCCTATTTCCGTCAGGAGATACGATTCCTGTAAATACCGGTTAGATATCACAAAATTTAATTTTACCAGTGCATCTTCTTTCCTACTGATGCTGTTAATTGTAAAAGTCTGTTTCTTATCCTTTAATCCGGTTAAAATCCCCACATCCTCATCCTGCCTGTAAATACCGCACCCGGTTTCCACTTTCGTAAATTCTACATTAATCCCAGATTTAGCTGCTAGGATATTCCCATCTGCTGTTAACCTGGTTCTTTTAAAATTAGTCATCCGCCTTCACTTCCTCCAACCTTGTGTAATGGACTTCCCCTGTAGCAAAATACTCTGTTACATCAATTTCATATGTTTTTGTTTCCATACCGTCTAAAATACTTCTCTGGCTTTTTACCCTTTTTAATATAGCCAGGAATTTTGCAACCATCTCTTCCGATGAGTCAACAGATACTTTAATTTTAAAGTGATATGGTTTTCC
>DNJW01000378.1:1310-20901 GCA_003488965.1 Lachnospiraceae bacterium
ATGGTTTTCCCCCATACTGGTACCATGGGATAAACTCTGCATCAGCAAAAATATTTTTCAGGAGTTCTTCTTCTGCTAAAACTGTCCCCGAAAACATGTAAGTCTGCAATGTCCTCTTTAAAATCCCCAGACGGATATCATCATCATATTCTGAAGAATAATAAGGGGCGCGGAGTGACGCTGCAAGAAAATCAAAATATCGCGGCTCTACCTTATCCAGGTCTGACCAGACAGAAATTTTCCGTACCATTGCAAGCAGTTTTTTCATCTGCCTGTCCACCACATAACCCATTGCTTTGTTTTCTGCCGTCTGAAAATTAGGCGGGAAAGATAAATAAGTAACTCCCTGTTCCCCAAGTTTCATCTAATCATCCTCCAATCCGCCGTACACAATATTTTTCTCTGTGCATATCGCAATCTGGTTTGCTTCCAGGCTTGTAAACACAGGGGAAGTAACCACTGTCCTTTTTCCGCCTGCCACCCTTGCATATTCCTTAAATATATCCGGGTTAATGTCATGCCCAAGGCTCTCATATTGCTTCTGGATATATGCCTCTGCCGCCTCTTCTACAGACTCTTTAACGGATTTCTCTGTGTCCTTGTTTGCAGAACTTATATAATATGCTGCTTCCAGTTTGTACGGGACCACTTCCGGCGGATATACAACAATTTTATCCGTGTCAGGATTTTTCTTTAATCCCAACAGGTAAGCAGACACTCTTTCACAATACGCTTCGTCCGGGACGTTCCCGCCAGAAAGCATTATGTATATTTCAACGGTTGCATTTTCCTTATCTGTCATTACATTCACCGATATGATATCTTCGCTGTAAAGCTTTGTGTAATAAATATAGGCATCCTCTGTCCCTGCCACAGAATAAGTGGATGGAAACAGGAATATCTTTTCACGCAGTTCGTCCCCACTGTATTTATTCCCTCCGCCTGACGATTTATCTATGTTCCTGACAGCCGACACGTTCATAACAGGATCGGCCAGTACATTAATCTGGCCGGCTACATACCCATTTCCCATGCTCCCTTTTTCTGTACAGGAAGCAGGCACAGTAACCACAATTTCCCCTGCTGATATGCTGCATGCTTCATTTGTTGCAAAAAACACATCATCCCCTGCAGTGGCGCGGGTGCCTGCCGGAATTTCCACAGGATAGCCAAGCGGCTCATTCAGTCCAAATTCCAGAGTACAGGCAGCTGCCCTCAAATTGTTGTCTGTAAATCCAAGGTTCCCTCCCCAGTTCCTTAAAACGTCATCTTCCATATAACGGATAAAATTCTGCTTAAAAAGATAAGAGGCAAACTCATAAACCTGATAAATCTGTCCTGCTATTACATTCATTTCCAGCCGCCTGGGATGTGCTGGATATAAAATAATTTCTTCCCCGGTAAACATTTGGTATGCTTCCTGGTAATCTGCAATCATTTCTTCCTGTATCCCCTCAAGAGTAATGCCTTCATCCTCTAACATATCAATATCCGGCAGTGCTTCCAAATCTTCTATGCTATTCGCCATCCTCAATCACCACCTTTGGTATTATCTCTCCATCCTGTTCTGCCATTATTATCTCGCTGACAGAAGCTCTTTCTTCCCACATTTCAATCTGGTCAACTGCCTGGTTAAAATACTCCCCTTCCATTTCCGGCAGCCCTGACCTAAGCACATCGGAGGTAATCCCCATCCCCCTCATATATGGCATGGAACCATATGGCGTTGATAATATGGCATCTGCGCAGATAATAATATCCAAAGCCTCCTTGCTGTTGCCGTTATACTGTACCATCATGCCTCCTTCCGGCGCCAAACTATAGTGGTATCTTAATCTTCCAGCCCGGCATGATTTTATCCGGATTAGATATCACATGAAAGCCTTTCGCCTTTGTTTTGTTTGCATTATAAATTCTTGTATATTTTACGCCGCTTTTATAATATTTTTTCGCAAGCGCCCACAAAGTATCGCCTTTTTTAACCACATATGCAATGTACCCCTTCTTATTTTTCTTTTTTGAGGTCCCGGAAGAGCCTTTGCTTCCTGCCTTTGTCTGGGATTTCTTTTTTTTCTTTACAACCTTTTTCTTCTTTGCGCTGCCTTTTTTATATGGGTATTCTTTAAAAGTAACAGAAGCCATCACGGAAGTAACCTTTCCATTTTTATAAAAAGTCTTCAGGTCATTGGATACTTTTACAATAATCCACTTATAGCTTCCTATTCTCCTGCTGCCAATTTTAAGGGGGTACACCTTTCCCCCTAAATTATACTTACGGAGCTGTAAAAGTTTCTTCCACGGATTAACCCCTAGCTGCGCAAAAAAATAAATGTTCATAGATATTTCATCACAGTTTTTTCCTGTTATTTCCAACAAAGGCTTTTTCTTTTGCCGCTTATGCTCTTCCACATTTATGGACGTGTCCCACTTCATTCCATCAAAGGACTGCGCCTTTGGCTTCCCTTTTTGTGCTTTTACGTAAAACTCGATATTTCCAAAATGGCCGATTTTCCCCATCCCTTATTCCTCCTGAATTAGTTTTATCTTAGGCGCGCATATTTCCAGAATCTTTGAATCCCCATCATACTTCATATACGCTTCTTTTGAAAAACGTTTAAAATAGACATTCTTCCCGGAACTTTCCGGCAGGTTCCCCGAATTAAAAACAGGGCCGAGAATAAACCCCTGGCTCCTGTTTTTGTGTCTTTGGAATATAACCACCACTATTTCATTTATTTCCGGCATTTGATACTCTGCTGAAAAAAATGGCAGTTCCGTCTTTATTTCATCATCAGCATCCGGAAATACAACATCTGCACATCCATTTTTATAATCAACAGATGAAATCCGTCCAAGCATGACCTGGTTTTTCATATCCCGCCTCCTTATTTGATATTCGTTACGCACCTGTGGCACTGTATCGTTGTCCTGTATGCGCCGCTTTTGCTGTGCACTGCCTTATCAATAAAATATCTTCCATTAAACTTTCCAAAGCCAGTCAGTTCAAACACTTTACATGCCTGATATTTTGGGTCGCCCATCACCTTGAATGTAGCTGTAATTGACTGGCGCAGATTTTCAGCCAGCTTTGCTTTTGCAATCCTTTCTGCATCTGCATGGGAATCCGCCGATGTCGATATAAAAAGGATACGCTTCCCTTTCTTTCCCGGTACCACATAACGGTATGTGATTTTCTTCCCATCCTTGTTTTCATATTGTAGCCTCACGCCGTCATAAACCTGGGAAACCCTCCTGGAAAAACGGTATGCATCGGATTCCCCTAAATCACTGATATCCAGTGCGAAGCTTTTCTTTCTCTTTTCATATACTGTCTGGTCATAAACAACAAGTTTCCCATTATAAACTTTCATGCCCAGATCATAGTCACCGCAAAGGGAAAAAGCAAAATCCATATCTGTCTTCCCATCCTGTGAAATCTCGCTTATTTTATGGTTATCCGCAGAAAAAACTAATTTAATATCCGCACGGCTGGCAATCTCTGATAGAATAGAGCGTATGGATGTTTTCTTGTATGTTTTATTCCGCATAGTGACATTAAAAGATGTATGGATCGGAATGCTAATCCCCTGGATATCTACTGTATTCGGAAAACCGGAAGCGTCCAATGTGTCTACTGCAAATTTGCCGCAATATACGGTCCGGTTATCTGACTGATACCTCCAATGGGATACGCTAATATTCATTTTAATAAAATCCATACTCTGCGGAAACCATCCCCCTTTTATCCATTTCAAACTCTTATTATTTAAGCTTAACGAAATCGTATCTGCCTCACCAGAAGCGCAGTCTGTCCAGGTAAATCCTGCCATGTCATCCGTTATAACCTCTGTAGCATTTTTCTCATTATATTTGAGCACAATTTTACTTCTCCTGCTATTCGTATTCCTCACCATCCTCCTCTTCGTCCCCTGAATCATCAAAGAAATCTTCTTCCAGGTTCTCGCTGTCCCGCCATTCTGGGATATTTTCATCCTCCTCAGCTTCCGCCGTAACCTCTGGGC
Source organism: Lachnospiraceae bacterium (assembly GCA_003488965.1). Lineage (GTDB taxonomy): Bacteria > Bacillota > Clostridia > Lachnospirales > Lachnospiraceae > Kineothrix. Next base: position 5,333 of record DNJW01000378.1, read on the forward strand.
AATAAATTCCACACCCATCATCAAACAGATATACATCCAGATATTTCGGGTTAGCTTGGTACAAAACAGAGACATATGCCTCATCCCCATATACCAGCCACGCAATATAATCCCACATGTCACCCTGTTTTGTTGTATAGGAACATCCTCCCATATAACACCTCCACTATCAGCTAAACGATACTCTTCCCTTGGAGAAAAGATAATTTTCCATCATTTCAGCAAACTCAGCCTGGCTCAGCTTAATGACTTTAGTAAGTGTCTGCTCGTCCGCATTTCCTTCCACCTTAATTACAGGCGCATAATTAATCTTTACATCTGATGTGCCAGCAGAACTTCCTGCAGAATCCGATGTAGCATTTAACAGGTTCTGGTACATTTCCTTATCCCTCCCAGGAGATGCAGGAACACCGGACACAGCGCTGTACAATGCCTTATCCTTTTCTGCCCCCATGCCTAAAATCTGCCCAGCCTGCTGCCACAGAAGTTTTGCCCGTGCAGAGCCATCCAGTGGGATAGCCGCCTCCGGCCCCTCTTCCGCAAAGGTTGTAAGGATTGGGCTGTAGTAAATTCCTCCTTCGGCATTGCTTTTCACCTTATTGATAAGGTCGGGCAGGGATGGCAGGCCGCCTTTTTTACCTGTCTTGCCGGGGTTCTTTTCGGCAGCATATCCTGCTGGCAGGCCGCCTTTTTTATTTGCCGTGCCGGAACTCTTTCCTGATGCACTTACGATGGCCGGTACACTATCTGCTGCCATATCCATGGTAACGGTAAAGCACCCTGTCTGCTGGAAGGTGCTTTTTGCAAGGTTAATCAGGTTATTCGCCCCTTGCACGACTTTGTAACTGTTGGCGTTCATGCCTTCCTCTATTTTTTCCGGAACATTACCGCCAACATCACTGCCTGCAGTAAATACTGCAGACAGCTCAGGGCTGTTTCCAATTACATTTCCAAGCACACTGTATGCATCATCCGCGGAACCGGTAAGAGCTGATATGCTTTGCGCACTGGTAATGCCATCTGTAAATCCTTCCCAAACCTTAATTCCGTTACCTTCCATCTGCCCGGCTAATTCTTCCATGTCGAATTGGATGTCTTTCAACCCCCACTCATACACCTCTTTTATCCGGTCAACAACTGAACCGTCAATCCCCGCTTTGCTAAGTGCTTCACTGATGGATCCGTCAGCCACGGTACCAAGGTCCGTCAGGGAAACCCCATCCTTAATCCGCCTCTCAAGACCCTCCTGCAAATTAATCTGATAATCGTCAAGTGCAGCGCTGACCTCCGGATATGTCCGCTTAATCGTATCCAGGATATAATCTGAGCCGCTTTTCAAAGCTTTTGCCTGAGTATCATAATACCCTTGCTTAAGCTGTTTTACTCCTTCATTGTATTCTTTCTTTGATATATCCCCTGTTTTAAGCCTCGTATTCAAGGTTCCTATTGATGACTCGAACGCATCACCTGCCCCTTCTATTGCCTGCTTTTCACGTTCCTGGATATCCTTGGAAAGCTGTTTGAAATCACTTGCTGTAAGGTCTTTTCCAGAATATTTTAAATCAATTGCCTGAAGCTTTGCTTCATTTTCTGCTTCTGTAATGGCATTGGTAATATCAGCCGTTTTCTGTAGCAGCGTCTGTATTGATTCATCTGTGTCAATATCTACTCCATTTTTAACAGCTTTCTCAATTTTCTTTTTCAGTTTCTTTTGCAAACGCCCTAATTTCGCATCCAGTTCACTGTAAAAAGCATTATTTTCTTCCCCGATTGTGGAACCTTTGCCAAGCAGTAAATCCGTTGCAACAGAAACAGTATACCCATGATTATCAAGTGTTTCCTGTGCATATTTCACATAGTCTTCTGCCGCTGACAGATATGTTTCTTTGTCATCCTTGTCAATATTAAACCCAGCATGAAGTTTCCAGCTGATTTTGTTTACGGCCGATAGGCTTTCTTTCATGTTCCCAATAGATTTCTCGGTATCTCCCATTGATTCTAACATCACAGAAATTTTTGTAAGGGTTTTTTTGCCAACAATCTCCTGGGCGATTTCATCCAAATCCTCCAACGACAAAGCAATATCCCCAAAATCTTCTTTTAACCCTGCTTTAATCATTCTCTCATGCGATTTGGCTGCATATGTGCCAATCCCTGCAATAACCGATACCGCTATAGGTACTGCTGTGTTAAGAATTCCAGCCGGTGAGGCAAGGGAAGAAAGCGAGGAAGCTATCTTGGCAATCCCACTGGCGGCTTTAGAAACCGTTATTGCTGTGCCAATTCCCATAATGCCAGCTTCAATCTTATCAAAATTGTCGACTGCAAATTTACCAATGTCTCCCATCACATCAACTACTGATAAAGCTCCCTCCCTTAATTCCTCAAATGCCAAATGGATTTCCACCTCATTATCACTGGCAAAACCACTAATGCTTTCCGAAACAAAATTAAATGCACTGCCTATATCATCTAAAACCCCTGACAGCTCACCGTCAAATGCATCCGCAAAGCTAATTTTGGCATCATCTATTGCAGATAACATGGTTTCTTTATGCCCGGCCAATGTATCTGTCATTTTATCATACATATCATCCAGGGAACCTTCAGAATCTTTTAACTTGCCCTCCAAATCATCCCACGCGCTTTCTGCGCCGTTTGCGCCTTCTTTCACCCCGTCCAGAAGGTATTTCATTTTACTGTAATAATTTGTCCCGGCGATGTATTTCAGGGCTTTTGCCTGTTCTTCCGTATTTAAGCCGCCGATTCCTTTATTGATACGTTTTAATGCCTCTTCCAGCCCGACAAACTCACCCTTTGCATCAAATATGGATATCCCTAAATCCTCCATCTGTTCAATCGCATTTTTGTTGCTGGCAATCCTGGTAAGGATTGCATTCAGGGTGCGCCCGCCTTCCTCTGCCTTTGTGCCGTTATTTGCCAGTATCCCTAAAGCTGTGCCTGTGTCCTTTGCATTAATGTTTAAGCTTCTTGCCGCACCGCCTGTCTTGATGAACGCCTGCATCAGCTGTTCCGAAGTAGTATTTGCCGAGTTATTGGCTTTTGTTACCAGGTCAAGATATTCTGGCAGCTCATCCACGCCAAGTTTTAATGCGCTCATGGAATCGGTTACTAAATCACTTGTCTGTGCCAAATCAAGGTTAGTTGCGGCTGAAAGTTTCAGCACTGGCATTAATCCCTGTGTAGACTCATTGACATCCCATCCGGCAAGCGCCATATAGCCAAGCGCACTTGCACTTTCCTCCGCTGTCTTAATTGTTGCCTTCCCTGCTTCACGGGATGCTTTTTCCAGTTTTGCATATTCTGTTTCTGTAGCCCCTGCGATTGCCGCAGAGCCCGCCAGTTCCTGTTCAAACCCTGCGTATACATCAACCGCATCTTTTATAGTCCCTGTCAGGTTAACAGCCGCAAAGGCACCCGTAATCAATGCGGCTGTCTTTTTTGCCGTGGAAGATAAAGAGGAAATGCCCTGTTTTACATTATTAATATTGCTCTGGTAACTTGAAGAAGCCTTTGCACCCAAAAGAATCTCAAGCATGTACTGTTTTTTTGATGCCATTACCCATCACCATTCCTTCTGTTCAGAATTTCCACGATTTCCTCTGCCTCCGCAATAAAGTTTTCCAATGCCAGCCCTTTAAAATATTCAATCGAACCGGCATGGGTTGCCATTGCCAGCCGGACGGCAGTTTTAGAAAAATATTCTGCCCAGCCGTCACCCACGCCTATTCGTATAAAAAATAATATGCTACCACTGCTGTTACTTCCATCATGTCGCGGAGGCTAAGCATGTTAAAAAACTCTACCGGAAGCCCTGTTGCTTTCATGGCAACAAACTTGGTATATGTAGTGTCTTTAATCTTACTTGCAGGTGCATGCATCTGTTTGGCTAGAATCCTGTCAAAAACTTCTCCATCTGTGGTTGTCAGGTCAGCAAGGCCGGACAGGTCAATGGAGGAATAACTTTTCATCCCGCTGCCGTCATCAAAATCATAAGCCCTGCGGAATTTAGCTTCATAAACATTTTTATCCTGTTCTTTTCCACCTTCTGTATCACTATTTTCCATTTCCTGTTCATGGTTTCCGCTTGCCACCTTATCTGCTTCTGCCATAAGCGCTGCCCGTTCTTTAACCTCTTCCCATGTAGTGTCTTCTGCTTTTATATTATTTTCTTTCATCATTTTTCCTCCCTTTTCTTCGGCAGTCTGCCATGCTATCCCTTCCAGGTTCCCATTTAAAACAGCCCGGAATTGCTTCCGGACTGTTTTGGTTAAATGAGGTTTTCAATATCCTGCATTATGTTTGTTCCGTTGATAATGCATTTTCCATTAAACTTATCAATCTCTGTTACGACTTCCCCATCAATTTCCTCTTTGTAATAAATCACTTCTTTTTTGATGGAAGGATTGCCATAGCCTCCTTTTTTCAGCTTCCCATAATTAATGCCCTTTGTCATGCCTTTAATTGTAATGATGCGTCCAATATGCGACTTTGTAAGCGACTCTGTATTAAGGTTCTCCTGCCCTGCCCTTAAAATGATGCTAACGTTGTCATCTTTTACCATCTGCAATGCTTCCTTTGATATATTAGAAAACGGGATTTCAACCTGCACACTCTTAAACTGGCCAATTGACGGGGAATCAACCTCACCTGCCATCCCGGATAAAGTCAATGTTTCAGAAGTATATTCAAAATCAGGCAGCGTCACTTCATCCGTTACCCCTGCAAGCTTATTCTTTGCACTTGCAGTCCCAAGGTAAACATTGAACCGGTTAATTTTCTCTGCTATATTACTCATCTGTACCTCCTTCAAATGCTGCTTCTAACAGGCTGATATCATATGAAAATTCATTTTCAATATATTCTGCAGGTGCATAGTCTGCATATCTGGTCCGGAACTTTAAATGCCCCTCTTTAATGTTTTCAATCGGATTCTCCTTTTTATCAAAAATAATTTCCGCCCCCGCAATATAATCTGGTGTCAGGGAATTCAAAGTCATGTTATATTCCGTGACAATCCCATTGACCAACTTAAAATCGGCATTACGCCCAATTCCAGAAAGATAATCGCTTTTAAATTTATTTTCCAGATAATTTATCATCGTGACACCCTTAATCCACCGGTCTATCGGGTCTTCCGATTCCGGGTAGGCAGCCGTATTATTTCCCCATGCTTTCCATTCTGGAAGCCGTAGTGCACCAACCACGCCATTCCGGTTCAGGTAATCATTGGCATCATCCTGTGTCATCACAACCTGGCTTCCATCAGCCAGGCAAACCCCGTCAATTTTCAGTTCAAGGTTGTCTATTGATTCAGACGGGATATTTTTATTAGCGGCAGTAGCTGACTGTAAAAGCGCTGCTGCAAATGCCGAAAATGATAAAATATAGCCGTCTGATTTTACCATCGGCCAGAAAGGGACCACCCACCGGGAGGAAGGGACATTTTTTTCTTTTGTTTCCTTCACCATGAAAGCATTTTTCGCCCCCTCCTGTGTAGCATCCAAATCCAGGAAAGCAATCCCGTTAAACATCCCATACATTTTCTGTACTTTTGTTTCCAATACAGCCGCTACCACAGGGCTTCTGCTGAAAACCGGCACAACCACAACCCCGGGATATACCCCTGTTTCCGGGTATACTTCATCCAAAAGCTCTATCCCGCTCTTTATCCCGTTCTTGTCAATGCCCCCGATAATGTCTTCTCCTGTGACACCATCCGGGTTAATTTTTGTATACGACACCTGGACCGTATCTTTTCCGCTTAAAGCGCCGTCCTCTGTAACTGCAATTAACAAATATCCATTCGCAGCAAATGATGTTACATAATCCACGCCATCCTCGTATGTAACGGAACCATCTGTGACTTCCACTTTATCAAGGAGGATTCCCGTATCTCTCACAGTGGCCATCCCTTTCATTACCGTAATCTCTTCCCCTGCAACCGCTTCAATATGTCTTGGGTTTGATGGGTCAAGCACGTTAATTACTACGATTGGCGTCACTGCATGTTTCTCAAAAGATGCATATATGCTGTGCATCACCGTATATTTTTCTATTTCATCCGTAAAACCCAGCCTTTTTTTCGCCATATCACTTCCGGTAATCACCAAAGGGACATTCACTGCGCCATATGGGTTTTCCAAAGTGTTGATTGGCGCCGTCCCCACCACGCACTGCACCATGCTTTTGCAGGAAACCGGGTTCAACGCCGGGGTCTTTTTCCTGCTGCTTGCTATTCCATGCTTATATTCGCTCATTCTGCACTTCCTTCCTACCCGTCAGGGTTTAAATCCTTTTCCACCATTTTGCTGTAAGAAACAAAAAGGACAGAACCTTCTGTCTTAAGCTGCTTCTTTGCTTCCATTACCTTATCCACAGGGATAAGCAGGCGGGCAAAATTTTTGTCTTTTTCTTTCCGTTCACTGACAGCTTTCGGAAGCCCATCTTTAAAAACTGCATTCTCCCTGACCAGCCCTGGTATGGATGGGCCAATATATATTTCCTGTTTCATATCAAATCCTCCAATCCTTCCTCTTCCGGAAGCGGAAGCTTCCAATGCGTAATTAAATCTCCTTCAAAATATGGGAAGGCCGCTTCCAGGTTTAATGTCTTATATGCCTTTTTTTCCATTTTACAGTGCCTTCCTATAATGCCTGTTTTGGTAAAATGCATATAAATCTCATTCATCAGGTACAGGATATTCCGGTTGCCGGAACAGTCTGCATCCCTGTCCTCAATGCCAATGGAAAAATGTACCTCCACATCCCACTCTTCGCCATCGGATTCCTCCTCCCCAATCATGACAACAATATAATTCCGCTGCTGTTCATCATCTTCATCCTGTTTCAGTGGCATGTCCTGGGGATATACCTTTAAATCAGCAAACATATCCCCAAGCGGCATCATAATCCCTTTTGACGTTAAAAGGGTTTTTAACTCTGTTACAATATCCTTTTGCAGTTCAATGTCAGTCATTTTACCCCCTTGAATCAAGCAGCCTGCCGATTTCATGCTCGGCTCGCTTTAACATCATTTGGCTCGCTTTTTTGATAACAATCAGCATTATTTCCTCATTTTTTACCATTTGGGGGATAGCCGGACCATACACCCCGATAATGGTATTATCTGCACGGCTTTTATTCTTCTTAACCTTATATTTGCTTCTAAAAATCCTCTGGTGTTTTCTCTCCGTATCATTTTTACGCCGGAACACACCAATATGCCCATTGTCCATAATTGCCACAAAAGGCTTATTGTCGCCTTCCAAGAACTTTACACCGCCATGCTTTTTTACTTTCGCTTCATAAGCCATAGGGTTATATCCTCCGCCCTTTTGCCTTCTAGCCGGAGTCATCGGATTGACATAAAATTTTTCCAACCCAGGATGCCTGCCTTTCACAACTACACTTGCAAAAGGCAGACTGCCATTTGCCCTGTATGTGCGAAGCGTGCTGCGCACTTGGGCTGCTTTCACAAGATATCTTTTAGGCACCTCCTGCGAAATACTTCCCGTCACTGTACTTATTGCCCTATTCGAAGCACGCCGCATTACAAGTTCAGCCTTATAAGCTAACTTTCCAAGCTTTTTCTCCACTTCCCTGTCATCTATTGAAACAATTACATCAATCATACCTGGTTCCTCCCAAGCAGGATTCTCCAAAGGCTGCCCTGTTTTTTGATGCCATTCACAAAATACATGCTGCCATCATAATCAAGGCTGGAATTGACCGTAAGCTTCCGTTTTATGTCACTTTCCCTGGCATAGAAAAGGATGGAATATTTATTAACCTTGCCCTGGTACATTTTCTCTGCCTCTTTACGGTTTATCTCTTCCAGTTCATCTTCATCAACAACCACCAGAATATCTTCCCCATCAAGTTTATGCCATTCGGCAAAAAAATCCTCATCAAAGAAAACTCCGTCCAAATCCTCTTTCACATCTTCTTTAAATCCCACTAAACCCCCTCCTGTCAGGATGCTTCTGCAGGGGCAGTGGCTTTCTTTGCCGCCCTGCCCTCTGCTTTAACCTCATTTACCTCTTTTTCGATGTAGCCTTCCCTTAACAGGAAAGCTTCATCTGCCGGGCTTAACTTTTTTGTAATTGTGTCTCCCGGATAAAATGCTGTGCCACCCACCGTTAATTTAATTTTTGCCTTCATCTGCTGCCTCCTATTCCCCATATGTTTCTTCTTGGTAATTAAGGACGGCTGCCTTCAGCTCACTTAACAGCTGCCCTTCGTCAAGCCCGGAAAGCCCTATGGATTCTGCGTAGGCAATGACATCTGCTTTTTTCGTCATCGCATTGATTTCTTCTGCTGTTTTCAAATCAATAAAACCTTCCCCATCCTGTTCCAGGTTAAGGGTTTCTGCCTGGTTATCCTCCGTATTGCTTTTTGGTGGTTCATCATAAATATTGGCAACCAGCCAGCTTTCCCAGTCATACGGGTAAGGGACAGGCCTGGAAAATACCTGCACTTCCAGCATGTTATTCTTTTCATCTGCTACTAGGCGCGGCACAATCCGTTCGGCATAGCTTTCAAAGCCGCTTCCCTTCACAAACGTAACCTGGGCATATACCGTTTCGCCAATCCCAGGGTGCAGGAATGCAATGGTCCCCTTCGGGAAGACTGCTTTTACCTCCCCGTCTAAATCCTCATACTCTTCATCATAGGTGAACATAGTCATCACCACGCCGTTAATGTTAATCCTGCCATTGCAGACAACCCCTTCCGGAAGCTCTGCCGGCTTGATGTCCCCAATCTCCACTTTAGCCTTGTTGTAAAACTCCAAAAAATTAATGTCTGACAAAAGCTCCATGGACACATCCGCCGTCATTACAAGGTCCGTTGCCCGTATGCCTCTTTTCCTCAATTCATCTGCCATCTTATAAAATTCCATGATTTTTTCCGAAGCAGACATTTCCTTAAAATCTTTTTCAAACTGATAACGGTTCTTAAACTCCCCGTCATAAAACCGCAGGCATTCTTCTGTATAATTAATTCCCTTTGCTGCGTCCTCTGCCGTTGCAAAATGTTTCATAATGGTTTCCCCTGTCAGCAGGATATCGCCGCACATCGCTTCAAGCCTCCTGTCAACCGAATGCCTTAAATCATCCATATGCTCTGCCTGTATCTCATTCTCCCTCTGTGCCGGGGTGCGGCCGGATTCCGGGGATTCCCCGAACGCCTTGTTCTCTAACTCTTTTGCTGTAATCGGCATTTTTGGTGCAATATACGGTGCATCCAACTCATACGCCCGGTACCCTTCGCTTTCCACGACAATGCCGCCGACAACAGGGACCACAAAAGGCGCAGCCTTCCGCCCTTTCCTCTTTGTCTCAACCAGTGCCTTGCCGGCATAATAAACCTTCCCATCCGGGAAATAACGGTCTTTCAGGAAAGTCAACACCGGGTACATTTTTTTAATGGTATTGATTAATTTATACGTTTCATGGACCACTTTTTTCTCCTCCTTTACTTTAAATAAATCCCTTTGGAACGGAATGTTTCAATATCCGTTTCTGTCAGTTCTCCCTCCGTGACACATGCAGATAAACGGAAGGAACCGCTTGTATATACTGGCACTGCCACTGTGGTATCTCCTGCCGTATATGCGGTATTTTCTGCCACAATCACGCTGACAGTGCCGCCGCTTTTATGCACGGAATATTTCCCATCCGCAAAATCAAGCACCTGCCCCCTTAGAAACGTTCCTGCATCTGTAACTTCCACCGTGACATTTACGGCATCGATTGGATGCCTGCTGTCATAAATAAGGGAATCCTTTGTAACCTCATATACCTCTTTGTTTAACTGCCTCATTTCTTTCCCCCTTTCCGCACTGCATTTACATACATTGCCATGCCGTCCGATTCATCTTCTGTTTCTTCCCCCGGTACGCCTGCACCTACCTCTTCCACTCCGGAAGCAGCAGAATCTTCCATGGCATTTGCCATATAATTTTTAGATTTCTGTCCATCTTCCATCAGCGCCTGGTATGCAAGTTCCTTAGCATCCATACGGGTTTCGCCATATTTTGCAGCTTCCAATGCCTCGCCTGTCACGCTGTGTGCAATTTTGTCTAACGCTTCCAGCCGGGCGCGTTCTTTCCCTGCGCCTTCCGTTTCCGCATTGCTGACAAGGGCTGCCACTTCATCCCTGATTTCAGGATGCTCTGCATAAAGCTCTTCTAAAGTCATTTCCTTTTTTTCTCCTTCCTTCTGGTTGTTTTGTGCATCATCTATTTTGGAAGCAGCGCTGCTGCCCTCCTGCATGTTTTCTGGCTGTATGCCAGCCTTCCCGGAAACATCACCGTTTCCATCACCTGTCCCATGGACCTGTGCCAGTTTCAGCACTGCAATAATCTCCTTCGCTTTTTCTTCTGCTATTACTGGAAACGCTGCATTTACCGCCGATAACATCATGCTCCCCTGCGCAATATCCCCTTCCCCTGCCTGTCCAGCATCGTCCGGATCCCCAAACATATACCCGTCAATGAAACCATTTTCAATCGCCTTCTGCGGCGACATATAAGTTTCGCTGTCCATCATTTCCTGCAGCTCTTCCCTTGATTTCCCGGTCTTCCTGACATATGCATTAATAATCCCTGCATTAAACTCCAGGAGCAAATCTGCGGAAGCCTGCATATCCCTGTAATCGCCTTCTGCAGTGCTCTGTGTATTATGGATCATGAAAATGCAGGTATCCGATGCCAGCGCCTCGTCTGCTGCGCACACCAAAAGGGAAGCCGCCGAAGCTGCCATAATAACATGTGCCGTTACTTTCCCCTCATATCCCATCAGTGCCGTATACATCTCATACCCATAACTGCATACCCCGCCTGGCGAATTAATTTCTAAAATGACATCATCCCCTGCGGCCTCTGCAAGCTTTTTCGATATGTCCTTTGGGCTGCACGCATCCAACCCAAAATAATGGTAAAGCCATGCTGTATCATTAGATACAATAGGCCCTTTTACTTCAATCTTTACTGCCATATTCCCCTCCTGTTTCTTCTGCTGCTGCCTGCGCTTCTGCCAACAGCCGGTTTTCCGTTTTTAATGTCCTCACATTATCCTCATAGTCACTGCCGTTTATGGAGGAACACTCGTCCTCATGGGTGGACAGGCCATTCTTAATTTTTTCAACGGCTGCATTTACCTCCTGCATAGGGTTTAAATGCCCCTGTGCCGGCCCATTCCATGTGGCATTGGTATATGCCTTCCTAATCAGCAGGTTATTAAAATATCCCGGTGCATTAATCCTCCCCTTGCTGACTGCTTCATTAAACCAAAGCCCATATATTTCCTGGCAAAAATCATCCACAAACCACTTCCGGTACATCTTGAAAGATTTCCATGTTTCATTTAATGCTCCCTTGGAAGCAGAAAAGTTGCTGGAAAATTTCTTTAAAAGCACCTCCGGTGCAATCTCTAAGGCAGCGCCAATCTGGACTGCCATAGAGGTTACAAATGCATCATAATTACTGGATGGATGCGTTGATTCAATAGCTTCAACCCCCTCCCCATCCTTTAAAAAATTCACTACACCAGAACCAACCTTAATTTCATCATCCCCATTTTCCCCATCATCCGGAGAATCCTCTTCGCTTTCCTCCTCATCTGCCCCGGCAAAGCCTCCCATATCATTTCCTGTTTGTGTAGTAATAAAGATAGTAAACATGGAATTAATGACTGCTGCCATGATTTCTGCTTCTGTATAGCGTGTAAGCTGCTTAATTGTCTGGATTACCGGCGCTAAAAAAGGAACACCCCTGTACTGGTCAGCGCGTTCCCCGTTAAAAATATGCAGTATATTCGGATTCCCTGTTTTCTTCCCTCTTTTTTCAACTCTTTTCCACTCCAGTTTATTAATCCCATATTCCCCTGGGAACCTGGACGCAATATGGTAGGCAACAACCTTCCCGGACTTATCAATCTCAACACCATTTACAACGGTATTTCCATTTGCCCCCTTCCTGTCGTAACCATCATACTCCCCATCAAGGCTCCCTTTAGTGCATACCCTGTCGGCTTCCACAAGCTTTAGCCGGAGCTGGTAAGGCATATAGGGCAACGGCTTATCATATTTAATTAAGACAAACTCTTCCCCATTTTTCAGCCAGTCAATAAAAGCAATCTGCTGCAGTTCATAAAAATTATTCTGGTCATTATTGTCACAAATCGTTGATTCTGCCCAGACGGCAAATTCCTTTTTTATAATCCTCTGAAGCTCATTTGCCTCTTCCTGGGATAATCCCAGGAATTCATAGTCAATCTTTGGCTTCGGAACCAGCCCCGGGCCAATACAGCTGGTCCTGCTGCTTTTGACCGCACCTGTTGCAAGGGGTGCATTCATTGCCAGGTCACGGCTCCGTTCCCGGAGCAGCTTCCTGTTCTCCTCAATATCCCTTTTTGCAGAGCCGCTTTCAGAATGATACCCTTTTGCCCATGTCCTCCGCCTGGACGCACCGCCATGGGAATATCCGCTGTTTGTCACCTCTGTATCAGAATCAGATAGCATCAATTTGTCTAATATATGCAGCCTTGCCGTTAAAATCTTGGAATCTGCATCCATTTTCTCAATTGCAGTCCTGGTTTCGGCGCGTTTCAACGCCGCAGACGGATTTATAAAATTTATTATACGGTCTGTAAACCTCATTGCTTCCTCCTGTTTAATCAATCGGTACTACTCTTGCAGAACGCCGCTTAGCAGTCCCACGCCTTTCCAAAACCTCCACTTCCGCCTCCAGTTCCTTTATTTTACTTTGGACTAAAGCAAGGTTTGCCCTTGTCAGTTGTTTAGATCCAAGTGTATATGACTGCCCCTTCAATATTTTTTCTTCTGCATTATAATATTGCTGCAATCTCTTTTTCTTTATTTCCAGCCGCTTATCTGCCATCTTATACCTCCAATCCATTCTGTGATTTCCTTACTTTTCTTCTGGCTTTTTTTGTCGCCTTCATATAATTAATCCCTTTCTCCAGCTTTGCTTCCAGCTCTCCCCAGACAGGCCGTAAAAGCTCACATGCCGCATAATTATAATTAAATAAATCAAGCGGCTCATTCCTTGCGCCGCTTTTCTTTACCCATGCCCTCTTAATAACCCCTCTCACTTTTTTGGTAACCTTGCTTTCAGAAAGAAGCCCTTTATAATATTCATGGTCATACCCCCTGCCCTGGTTTGACGGGAAATGGCAGTACCCTTCACCAGGATCTTCAATCTTTAACCGGTTGCTGATATCGTCTTTCCCGGAACTTACCCCTAAAATCCGTATACTTGTAGAATCTACCACAACCTCTTTCCCATTTTTCGTTTTTTCCTTAATGTCAACTTTTGTCTGATGATAAATTAAAGGAACCTCTTCACTCCCTGTATACCCCTTGACACCATATACACGTTTCCCTTTTTTTTGCATATATCTCACCCATTTATAGACACGGTTTGTATGGTTGCCGCCAGTATCAATTGCGGTACCTGCCACATTCAGTTCCCTGCCATCCTCAAAACGGAAGGTTGTTTTTAAATACTCTTCTAACTCCTCCCACACCTCATTTTTTTCCAAATCACCATAAATCTCTGTTTTATAAATCCCCCATGTTTCATAATCCCTTGCCCATCCGCGGACTTCAATTTCAAAGCGGTTATCCTGCACATCAACGGCTGCCGTCAAAAGGAGCACCCCATCCGGTATCTCTGCAGCATAATGCTCTGCCCTGCCTTCTAATATTTCTTCATCTACTGCACCTTCCTCCAAGGCAGTTTCTTCCCATGGTTCCCCAAGCACTGTATTGATAAATGCCTTTAACTGCTCTAAATCATGGTATTTTTCCTTCTTTTCATATGCCTTCTTAAACTTATCAATAATATCCCTCCATTCCACCCATGGGGAAGCCATCTGGTTCAAATGGAAACTGCGGTGGCGCTTCCTTTCCGGGTGCTGTGCAATCCACATATGCGGCGATTCTTTCCAGTCCCTTTCTGAAATTTCCTCCATGCACTCTATGCACTTCATAGATACTGTATCAAAAACCATCTGCCGGAAACTATACGGCTGCCATTTTCCGCAACAAGGACACTGCACGCACCACTCTTCCATTGTCCCGCTTTTATATTCGTCCTCAATCCTGCTGTGCCCGGCAATGGTTGGCGTTGATGTCTTAATGTGTTTTTTATTCCAGAAAGTAGTCGACCTTGTTTCTGCCAGTGTTACCGGATCACCCTCTGAACCGGCAGAATCCGGGAAACGGTCAACCTCATCCATCCAGACCACACGGATCGGCATGGAAGAAAGCGATGCCGGGGAATTTGCACCTGATACAACAATATAACCGCCCGCATACTGCTTAAAAAGGATTGTATTGTCCGAATCCTTCGACTTGGCAGGTGCAATCTTATCACGGAGCACTTGGATATCCCGTATCATCTGCGCCAGCCTGGTTTTTGAAAACTTTTCGCCAAGGCTTAACGTTGGCAGCACCATAATCTGGGTGGAAGGTTCATGCTCTATGTAGTAGCCAATCCCGCATAATATAATTGTGGTCTTCCCAACCTGTGATGATGACATAACCGTTACATCAACCACATGTGGGTCTGCAATGGCATCCATGATTTCTTTCTGGTATGGGACATTCCCCGTCCTAAATTTCCCGGCTTCATTGGAACCTTCCGGCAGTATCATGTGTTTATCTGCCCACTGGCTGATTGATATGCTTTCCTTTGGGCGCAGCGCTTTGGTAAGCGAACAGATAAAATACAATGTATGGAATGCCACTTCTTTATTTTTCCCCATAGGGCTTTCCCACCTTTCTGCCCGAAACCTTAACTGAAATCATCTTCTGCAATGTCAACATATTCCTCCGGGTAATAATCTGCAGGGTTATAGTCAGCCAGTTCATGGAGCGCCTCTTCTATCTTTCCCTTGAGCATCTCCTGGATTTCAAATTTCCCTTTCCCCTCTAGTTTTGGCGCCAATGCAGACGGCATTGCCATCATTTTAGAGCGGAACTTGGTAAACATATCCGTAAGCACAGCGCCAACATCTTCTGACTTATGGACTTTCCCCTTAATAAGCTGCAGTTTTATTTCCATCATGTCTGCCTTGCTGTGTTCACTCCTGCCCTTTTCTTTTTCAAAATCATATTCCCCTTCCTCAAAATCACTGGTGACCTTTTCCCCCGCTTTTGATAATCTCAGTGTCATAATATAATTCTTGACACTCCTAAGGAACAGGTACTTCCCATGGCTGTTCCTTTTAAGTATCCCCTCCTCTGCCAGGTGCCGTACCTGGCGGCTGCCAACCCCGATGACCTCCTCTAACACTTTAGAAGAAACCGTGACCATTGACATATCCTCTATCTCCTGTTTCGCTGCCACCTTCCATCACCTCCCTTTCGGAAACGGCAATCTAAAAATTTTTTTGTAAAAAACTAGCCCTCTTTTGGGCTTCATCGACCCGCAAGTGGAAATTTTGCCTTCACAGAACCTATTATTACATGGGTAAATTCCATCAAAAACAAAGCATTTTTAATATATTTTATTAGAAC
>DNJW01000347.1 GCA_003488965.1 Lachnospiraceae bacterium
TGACAAGTGTACAATCACTGTGTTTCACAATTACCTATTCTGTAGAGAAGAAAAAGGAGGGTGTATGGCAGATAAGGAGATGGCAGAACTTCCGTATATAGAAGAACTGGACGGGGAAGAGTGTAAAAAACTGCGGACTTTATGGGAAGAGGTTTTTTGGGAGGATTCGGAGAAATTTACCGACTATTATTTTCAGGAAAAGGCGGCGCGCAATCATGCTTTTGTGCTGAAAATAAAGGAAGAGCATGTGTCTATGCTGTATTTATCGCCTTATCCGGTTCTGATGCGGGTTGGAAACGGTTTTGCAGAATGGGAAATCAATTATGTGGTAGGGGTGGCGACCAGGGAAAAATGCCGCCATAGAGGTTATATGGACATGCTTTTAAGAAAAGCCCTTGCCTTTCTGCGGGAAAAAGGGCAGCCCTTTACTTTTTTGATGCCTGCAGACCCCGAAATTTACCGGCCATACCAGTTTTCCTACATTTATGATAAAAAAATATATCTGGTAAAGGAAAACGCGGGGAAAAATATTGTGCTGCCGGAACAGACAAAACCTTATGATTTGTACTCCTTGGCAGAATATGCTTCTTCTTATCTGATGAAAAATTATGATGTTTTTATAAGGCGGGATGGGGCGTATTATTACGGGATGGAAAAAGAGTTAAAAGCCCAGAACGGGGGGATTTCACTGCTTTGGGGAGAGGATGGGGCTATAGAGGGGTATTTTCTTTATACCGAGGAAGAGGGAAAGGGAGAAATTCAGGAAGCGGTATTTTCCGGAAACAAAGAAGCCTGTCCCGTTTATGATTCCGGGAAAAAACAGCCGGTGATTATGGCAAGGATTACGGATGTGGGGAGTATGCTTTCTTTGCTGCGGACAGAAAACGAAGAAATTGTTTTGTCAGTGAAAATAGGCGATGCCATTCTGCCCGAAAACAGCGGTATCTGGAACTGCAGGATAACGCCGGAACAGGCATATGCAGACAAGGAGAAGGATATCCCTTTGAAAGAGGAGGAAGGCGGGAAAATTTTTTTTGAATGCAGGACGGATATCGCAAGGCTGGCCGGATGGGTATTCGGATACCGGAAAGCGGAAGAATGCTTTGATTTTTCCGAATGTGCCGATAGTGGGAGGGTCTTGGATAAGATAAAGAAAATCAAACAATTGTCCCGGGTTTTTATTAATGAGATTGTATAGATATACAGGCAATTGCGAAACTCTAAGTTGTGAGAATATTCAGCAAATTTGTTGGTTTCGCAATTATCTATATAGATATAGGGGGAATGGAGGTCGGAATGGAGGAAAGAGAGAGGGCGGTTTTAGTAGGCGCCGATATAGGGGAGGACGAAAATTTTCAGCGTTCCATGGATGAACTGGGAGAATTGGCGAAGGCCTGCGGCATGACGGTAGAGGGGAATGTGGTACAGAAAATGGGAGGTATCAGCAAAGCGTTCTGCATAGGAAGCGGCAAGGTACAGGAGGTAAAGGAATATGCGAAGGCGCTGGAGGCGGATGTAATTATATTTGACAATTCCCTGACCCCTTCCCAGATGCGGAATCTGCAGAAAGAAACGGGAAAGCCGGTAATGGACCGTACCGGACTGATTCTGGATATTTTTTCCACAAGGGCAAAAACAAGGGAAGCCAAACTCCAGGTGGAAGCGGCAAGGCTGAAATATTTTATGTCCCGGCTGGTGGGGCTGCACGATGTGATGACAAGACAAGGAGGCGCCAGCGGAAGCATGAGCAATAAAGGCGCCGGTGAGAAGAAACTGGAACTGGACAGGAGAAAGATAGAAAAAAGGCTGGCACAATTGAACAAGGAACTGGAAGAGGTGGCGAAGGAACGCAGAAATCAGGGAAAAAGGAGGGCGGAATCCCGGATTCCGAAAGTGGCTCTGGTGGGATATACAAATGCGGGAAAATCTTCGCTGATGAATGCTATGATAGAAAGATTTACGCCGGACGAGAAGGAAACGGAGAAAAAAGTTCTGGAACAGGATATGCTGTTTGCTACATTGGATACTGCGGTGCGAAATATCCGTTTGGTGGACAATAGGGAAATTCTGTTGTCCGATACGGTGGGATTTATCCATAAACTGCCCCATGAGCTGGTAAAGGCATTCCGTTCCACGTTGGAAGAGGTAAAAAATGCGGATTTGCTTCTTTATGTTATAGACTATTCCGATACGGAATACAGGCATCAGATAAAGGTGACGGAAAAGACATTGCTGGAAATCGGTGCGGCGGACATTCCGGTTATTTATGTCTATAATAAAGCTGATTTGTGCGATATGGAGAAAATTCCTAAAGTGATGGGAGAAAGAATATATATGTCTGCCAAAACGGGACAGGGGACTGCTGAACTGGCACAGATGATCCAGAATAAAGTGTATACGGAATATATCCATGCGGAATTTCTTTTTCCGTACCATTGCGGAGAAGCGGCTGCTTATTTCAGGAAGAATGCCCAGGTGCTGGAACAGGAATATCTGGAAAACGGTATCCGTTTGAAGGTAAATTGTCATAGTGCGGATGCAGGGAAATATGAAAAGTTTTTGCTATGAAAATATTTTCCAATATTATTGCTATTTCCTTGAAAAATTTGTATAATATATATAAATAGAAATAGTAGATTGGGAAAGGCACTAGAAAGGCGGCAAGGTCATAGAATATAGTAAATTGACTTTGGGGGCGCCTTTTGAAAACTTTTCAGAAACCTTTAACTGCGGAAGAAGAAGCCCGTTATATCCAGATGCTGCAAGAAGGAAGCAGTGAAAAAGCCAGGGAAGCGAGGGAGATTCTTATTGAACGCAACTTACGTCTGGTTGCCCACATTGCCAAGAAATATCAGAACGTGGACGAAGAGATGGAAGACCTGATATCAATAGGGACGATAGGGCTGATTAAAGCAGTTTCATCTTTTGATTCAAGCAAAGGCAAGCTCAGTACATATGCGTCAAGATGCATTGATAACGAACTGCTTATGCTGCTCCGGTCAAAGAAAAAGACATCCAAGGAGGTTTCGCTGTATGAGCCGATAGGAACAGACAAGGAAGGAAATGAGATTAATCTGCTGGATATTATAGAAGCTGAGCAGAGCGATGTTCTGGACCGGATGGAACTTGCAGTAAATCTGAAAAAACTTGGAAGGATGCTGCAGAATCTGGAAGAAAGGGAGAAAGAAATTATTTTTTTGCGTTATGGGCTTATGACGGGGAAAGAGGTAACACAAAGGGAAATAGGAGAAAGGCTTGGGATATCCCGGAGTTATGTATCACGGATAGAAAAAAGGGCATTGAACAAATTAAGAAAAGGGTTTGAAAAGGATTGAAGACGAGAGAGGAACGACAACAGATAAGGGGGGAGCGGTATGCTTTTTGTTAAGACAGATAAATTAAAGCAAGGGATGAGGCTGGCAAGACCGATTTATAATAAGGATGGAGTTCTGCTTTATGAGCGGAATTCCAAGCTTACATATCAGGGAATTCAAAGTATTGAAACCTTCGGGCTGCTGGGGCTGTTTATATTGGAGCCGGCGGAACCGGTGCCGCCGATGACCCAGGAAGACATTTTATTTGAACGCTTTCAGACGATGACAGTGTTCGCCATAAGAGAAGAATTAAACAGAATAAAGCAGGATAAAAAGAAAAGCTTCAAGCTTCAGGTAATGGTAAAAAATATATTGCAAAGATATGGCGGATTGAATAAAAAAATTAATTTTATCCAGAACCTTAGAAGCAAGGAAGATTACATATACAAGCATTCTTTGAATGTGGCTATTTTATGTGCCATGATGAGCCATGTGCTGAATATAAAAAAGGAAGAGCAGATGGAGATTATTACGGCGGCTCTAGTACATGATATAGGGAAGCTTTCTGTTCCGAATGCAATTATGAAAAAAGATGACCTGAGTGAAGAAGAGCTGGATGTAATAGCAACTTATGAAATGGCAGGACACGAACTGATAGGAGAAGTATTTTCCGAAGAACCTACTATAAAAAGATTGTGTGTCCAGATGAATAAAGGTTTGCGGGAAATAAAAGAGGGTAGGTTAAACTCTTTGGCGAAACTGGCTTTGGGCGTAAAAGTGCTTATGGTAGCCGAAACGTATGATACAATGACGGCCATGAGGCTGGACCAGCCGCCGGAATCGGAAGTAATAACGATTAAATATATGCTTGGCAATCAGCAGGCTTTTGGCGCTGCGGTGGTAGATGCCTTGATTCAGTCTATCAATATACTGATACCGGGCGTCAGCGTGGAACTGAACAACAGAGAAAAAGCAATAGTAATCCGCAATAATGAAATCAATATATTAAGGCCTATGGTACTAGGGTTTAAAGATAATAACATCATTGATTTGGAAGATAAGCAGTATAGGGATATAGAAATAACGGATATTATGAAGACCATGGATAACCGTTATGTAATAGATACCCAGACATTGATTGATAACGGTTTCCAGGTGCCGGTGCCAAAGGAGGCGGAGATACGGGTTGGAATTGCCCAGGAGGAAGCAGGAGAAGGGGCAGTGCAGGAAGTAAAAACGGAGGTTTCCGAAGCTGTGAAAGAGACGGAGGCTTTGGAAGCAGCAGTTCCGGAGAAGACGGAAACCGGGGAAATAACAGAAGATTCAAAAGAAGATAACATGGAATAAATCATTTTTCTATAACAGTCCAATAGGCCTTGTTGCGGCCGGCTTAGTTCCGGCCGTAAGGACAGGCTGTCTTAACGGGAAATTCTCCCAGATATTCATTGAAAGAATCTTATTATCAAACAAAGGAGGTATTATGTTCAGTACAATTACATCTGCGGCAATTCTTGGCATGGAGGTGGTTTTTGTCCGTGTGGAGGTAGATATTGCCAGAGGACTCCCCGGCTTTATGCTGGTGGGGTATTTAAGCAGTGAGGTAAAGGAGGCCGGGGAGCGGGTAAGGGTGGCGCTGAAAAATGCCGGCATTACGCTGCCGCCCATGAGGATTACCGTGAACCTGTCTCCGGCAAACATAAGAAAGGAAGGAACCGCCTTTGATCTGCCTATCGCAGTGGGGATATTAAAAGCGCTGGGATGCATTCCGGAGAACAGTACCGAAGGAGTTCTCGCGGCAGGAGAACTGGGACTGGACGGAAGCGTTAATCCTATAAGGGGAGTGCTTTTGCTAGTAAAGAAGGCAAAGGAAGAAGGACTGGAAAGATGCCTGATTCCGGCAGAAAATTATGGCGAGGGAAGGCTGATTGAAGGAGTGGAGGTGATCGGTGTACGGGGACTGGCGGAGACGATAGATTATTTAAAAGACGGAAAGAAAACCGTTTTTTCCGGGAGGGAAGCAAGAGATAAGGAGGAGCCTGACAGGGAAATGCCTGATTTTAGTGAAATAAAAGGGCAGACAGCGGCAAAACGGGCGGCGGAAATTGCTGCTGCAGGATTTCATAATTTGCTGCTGATAGGGTCTCCCGGTTCAGGAAAGACTATGATAGCCAAAAGAATACCCGGTATTCTGCCTCCTATGACCGAAGAGGAAAGTCTGGAAGTTTCTTCTGTGTACAGTCTGGCAGGACGTTTTCGGGATAAAGATGCCTTTATGAAGCAGCGCCCTTTTATGGATCCTCATCATACGATAACAGCCCAGGCGCTTATGGGAGGAGGAAAGACGGTAAGGCCGGGGCTTCTCAGCCTTGCCCATAAAGGGATTCTGTTTTTGGACGAGCTGCCGGAATTTAAGACGGATATTATCAATATGCTTCGTCAGCCTTTGGAGGAAAAGAAAATCCATATTGTACGTCTGGGAGGAAATTATGTGTTTCCCGCCGACTGTATGTTTGTAGGGGCAATGAATCCGTGTCCCTGCGGCTATTATCCGGATATGGCAAGATGTTCCTGCACATTGCAGAAGGTGAAAAGATATCAGGGTCATATTTCCGGTCCGGTAATGGACAGGATTGACTTATGTGCCGGAGTAGCCAGGGTCACTGCGGAACAGTTATTGCAGGAAAATAGGGAAGAGTCCAGCAGCTGCATAAGAAAAAGGGTAATACGGGCGAGAGAAATGCAGGAAGAACGATATAAGGATGAAAGCTATCTATTTAATGCGCTGATGCCGCAGCCGGATTTGAAAAAATATTGTTATCTGGGGAAAAAGGAAGAGAACTTGATGGATAAAGCTTTCCGTACACTGCAGCTGAGCGCCAGGTCTTATTTCAGGATTTTGAAAACGGCCCGTACAATAGCGGATTTGGACGGATGCGGAAGGGTGAAGGGAATGCATATTGAGGAGGCTTTGGAATATAGAATGGGAGGAGAAAAATATTGGGAGATATAAAGCAGTATAATGGTCAGGAAGAAAACTGGGAAGTGCAGCAGCCTTATATTTATTGGATGACAAATACCAAGGGAATCGGCAGTCTTACCATCGGAAAACTAATCAAACATGCGGGTTCTCCAAAAGCAGTATACGAAATGGCTTTGCAGGATATGGGGAAAATTATTCCGCCCAATAAGGCGGCGGCATTGGAGGCGGCGAAGGAGAAAGGCACCGTTATGGAACAATATAGCAGGCTGAAAGAAAAGAATATCGGTTTTTACTCCATTTACCATCCGGATTATCCCCGGCGGCTGAAAAATATTCCTGACAGACCTTATGCCATTTATGTGGAAGGAACGCTTCCAAAGGAGGAAACGCCGTCCATAGCGGTAATCGGCGCAAGACAATGTTCGGATTACGGACGTTTTATGGCGAGGCAGTGCGGAAGGGAACTGGCAGAAGCGGGAATAAACGTTATCAGCGGTCTGGCAAGAGGGATTGACGGAATCAGCCAGAAATCGGCATTGGAAGCAGGAGGCAGAACATATGCTGTTTTAGGGTGCGGAACCAATATCTGTTATCCAGGGGAGAACCGTTTTGTTTATGAAAAAGCAAAGGAAAACGGTGCGGTGATATCGGAATATCCGCCGGACACTCCGCCGGCGCCCGGTCTTTTTCCCAGAAGAAACCGGATTATCAGCGGCCTGGCCGATTTGGTGCTTATCATAGAAGCCAGAACCAAAAGCGGCACATTGATTACTGCCGATATGGCGCTGGAACAGGGAAAAGAGGTTTATGTTCTTCCCGGGCGAGTTACTGACCCGTTAAGTCAGGGATGCAATCAGATGCTGAAGCAGGGTGCAGGACTGTTTACATCTGTTGCTTGTTTGCTGGAAGAAACCGGACTGCCGGTAAGGAAAAAATGGGAAAACGTAACGCAGCAGAATAATTTTAACAAACAGGATGCTCTTTGTGGAAAAATGTCAGGAGAAGAAGATAAAACGGTAAGAAAAGTGCTGGATGCGCTGGATTTTTACCCAAAGGATACGGAATGCCTGATGCAGGAAACGCAGATGGAATATAGGGCGTTAATTTGTATTTTGTCCCGGTTATGTCTGGACGGAAGGGCCGCCCGCGTATCGGCGGACCAGTTTATTAAGAAAGTGTAAACGATTCTTGTGCAAATCTAAATGAAAAAATCAGAAATTTATATTTTTAAATTTGAAAATTTATATTTTTAAATTTGAA
>DNJW01000353.1:0-5310 GCA_003488965.1 Lachnospiraceae bacterium
ATTGATAAAGAGTAATATAATTCAGAAATGGACAGTTCTAAGCCATTTAGAAAATATTTTAGGAGGGAAAAATTATGAAAAAGTTTCACAAAGTCATAAGTGCTGTTATGGTTTCGGCAATGGCTGCATCATTGTTTGCAGGCTGCGGCAATGCGGATAACGGAACACAAGCAGCTGATTCTGCACCGGAAGCAGCAGCTTCTGAAGAAAGTGCAGCGCCGGAAGCAGATGCTTCTGACAATACTGCATCTGCGTCAGGAACTTTTAAAATCGGAAGTATCGGCCCTATTACGGGAAGTGCTGCCGTATATGGCTCTGCAGTACAGAATGCGGCACAGCTTGCAGTAGATGAAATCAACGCAGCAGGCGGCATCAATGGGGTGCAGATTGAGTTTAAATTTGAAGATGATGAATGCGATGCCGAGAAATCCGTAAACGCATACAATACGTTAAAGGATTGGGGTATGCAGATGCTGATGGGTACTGTTACCAGCGGCTGCAGTGTTGCTGTGGCAGAAAAGACAGCAGAAGACAATATGTTCCAGCTTACTCCTTCCGGTTCTTCCGTAGACTGTGTAAAGTATGACAATGCATTCCGTGTATGCTTCTCAGATCCGAACCAAGGGTCGGCTTCCGCTTTGTACATCGGCGAAAATGCAATTGCTTCCAAAGTAGCTGTTATTTATGACAGCTCTGATATCTATTCTTCAGGAATTTATGAAAAGTTTGCAGCAGAAGCCGCTAACCAGCCTTTTGAAATCGTTTCTGCAGAAGCATTTACCGCAGATAATAAAACCGATTTCTCCGTACAGCTTCAGAAGGCAAAAGATGCAGGCGCTGAACTGGTATTTTTGCCTATCTACTATACGGAGGCGTCCCTGATTCTTTCCCAGGCATCTACTATGGGATATGCACCGATTTTCTTCGGATGCGACGGTCTGGACGGTATTTTGAACGTAGAGAATTTTGATACCTCTTTAGCGGAAGGCGTTATGCTTCTTACACCTTTTGCAGCAGATGCAGAAGATGAGCTTACAAAGAACTTTGTAACAGCATATAAAGAAAAATTCGGCGATACACCGAACCAGTTTGCGGCAGATGCATATGATGCAATTTATGCGATTAAGGCGGCTGGGGAAAAAGCCGGAATTACACCTGACATGGATATGAGTGCAATATGCGAAGCCTTGAAGGGAGCAATGACTGAAATCACTTTGGATGGTCTTACAGGCGTTGGAATGACATGGGATGCTTCCGGCGAACCGAACAAGGCTCCTAAAGCAGTTCAGATTACGGATGGTGTTTACAAAGCAATGTAATGGAAATGCAGCCGAAGAGGGATGCTTAAAAACTTTACTTAGGTAAAGTTTTTGCATCCCTTTCTTGATTATCAAGGAAATTAATGCTATAATTTAATCTCATAGTGTACAAATTAACGAAGAGGTGTTTCTTATGAGTTTTATTTCTTACTTAATTAATGGTATCAGTCTTGGCAGCGTATATGCAATTATTGCCTTGGGCTATACGATGGTATATGGTATTGCCAAGATGCTGAATTTTGCCCATGGAGATGTTATCATGGTAGGCGGTTTTGCTGTTTTTACTATAGTCAGCACATTAGGGCTTCCTCCCATTTTAGGTATTCTGGTTGCTGTAGTAATATGCACAGTTCTGGGCATGGTGATTGAACGGGTAGCATACAAGCCGCTCCGTAATGCGGCGTCGCCGTTAGCAGTACTAATTACGGCAATCGGTATAAGCTATCTGCTTCAGAATGTGGCATTGCTCATTTTCGGTGCAAATACTAAATCCTTTACCTCCGTGGTTACCATAAGTCCTATAAAACTTGCGGACGGACAGCTGATAATATCCGGCGAGACAATTGTGACGATTATTGCCGGAATCGTTATTATGATCTGCCTGACCTTATTCGTTAATAAATCAAAGGCAGGGCAGGCAATGCTTGCTGTTTCGGAAGATAAAGGGGCAGCACAGCTGATGGGCATCAATGTAAACGGAACGATTGCCCTTACTTTTGCCATCGGTTCGGCATTGGCTGCAGTAGCAGGTGTTTTGCTGTGCTCCGCTTATCCCTCGCTGACACCTTATACCGGAGCTATGCCGGGAATCAAAGCGTTTGTGGCAGCCGTATTCGGAGGCATCGGTTCCATTCCCGGAGCAATGATAGGCGGTATCCTTTTAGGTATCATCGAAATTCTTGGAAAGGCGTATATTTCTTCGCAGATGGCAGATGCCATTGTCTTTGCGGTCCTGATTATTGTTCTTCTTGTCAAACCGACGGGCATATTAGGAAAAAATATACAGGAAAAGGTGTAAAACTGCCATGAAAAAAATGAAAATAGCAAAAACAACCAAAAATAATTTAATCACATATTCAATGGTTTTGATAGCCTATATTCTGGTGCAGATTCTCCTTATCACAGGCCATATTTCCAGCCTGATGAGCGGACTGCTTGTTCCCCTTTGTATTTATGTGATGCTGGCCGTTTCCCTGAACCTGACGGTAGGTATTTTAGGGGAACTGAGCTTGGGGCATGCGGGTTTCATGTGTGTAGGTGCATTTTCCGGCGCATTTTTCTCGAAATGCATGGATGGTCTTATGCCGGACGGGATACGTTTTTTTATAGCGCTTCTTATTGGTGCGGCGGCGGCAGGGATATTCGGTATTTTAATAGGTATTCCCGTTTTAAGGCTGAAAGGAGATTATCTTGCAATTGTCACCCTTGCTTTCGGGGAAATTATTAAAAATCTGGTAAATGTCCTTTATATCGGCAAAGATAAAAACGGTTTTCATTTTTCCATGAAAGATTCCATTTCCCTGCATTTGGATGGGGAAGGGCAGGTTATCATTAACGGGGCGCAAGGCATTACAGGCACACCTCATGACGCCAGTTTTACAGTAGGTATCTTGTTGATTTTTATCTCCCTCATAATTATTCTCAACCTGATTAATTCCAGGGACGGACGTGCCATTATGTCAATACGCGATAACCGTATTGCGGCGGAATCTACAGGAATAAATATTACAAAATATAAACTGATGGCATTTTCCATATCAGCTTCTATTGCCGGAGTTGCAGGAGTCCTTTATGCGCATAATTTATCCACTTTAACGGCTCTTCCTAAAAATTTCGGTTACAATATGTCCATTATGATTCTTGTATTTGTTGTTCTTGGAGGAATTGGCAATATAAGAGGTTCCATTATTTCTGCTGTTATTCTTACATTGCTTCCTGAGCTTTTAAGAGGGCTCAGCGATTACCGTATGCTGATTTATGCCATTGTACTTATTGTTATGATGCTTTTGAACTGGAGCCCGAAAGCTGTGGAATGGAAGGAAGGGCTGAAAGAAAAATATTTCTCCAGACTTCATTTCCGGAAAGAAAAGGAGGGTAGATAATATGTCCTTACTTGAAGTTAAGAATTTAACCATTTCTTTTGGCGGGCTTCGGGCTGTTGACGATTTCAATATTGAAATAAAGAAAGGGCAGCTGTATGGACTGATTGGCCCTAACGGTGCCGGAAAAACAACCGTTTTTAATCTGCTGACAGGGGTTTATAAACCGGACGAAGGAATTATCAGTCTGGACGGGCATAATATTACCGGTTTAAAAACGATTGAAATCAATAAGGCAGGAATTGCCAGAACATTCCAGAATATCCGGCTGTTTAAGGAACTGTCAGTGCTGGATAATGTAAAAGTTGGTCTTCATAACCATTATCATTATTCAACAATAGAAGGCATTCTCCGTCTTCCGAAATATTATAAAGTGGAAAAGGAAATGGATAAGAGGGCAATGGAGCTTTTAAAAGTATTTGAACTGGATGGGGAAGCCGATTACCTTGCATCCAATCTTCCTTACGGAAAACAGCGTAAACTGGAAATTGCCCGTGCCTTGGCAACAGAACCGAAGCTGCTTTTGCTGGATGAACCGGCGGCCGGAATGAATCCTAATGAAACGGGAGAATTAATGGATACTATCCGTTTTGTAAGAGACAATTTTGATATGACAATATTGCTGATTGAACATGATATGAAGCTTGTTTCCGGTATCTGTGAAGAATTAACCGTACTGAACTTTGGACGTATCCTGACACAGGGCGAAACCGGCAGCGTCTTAAACAATCCGCAGGTAATTACTGCATATTTAGGAGAATAGGGGGAAATAGAGAATGGCTATGCTTGAAATCAGGGATCTGGAAGTATACTATGGTATCATCCAGGCAATTAAAGGTATTTCCTTCGATGTAAATGAAGGCGAAGTAATTGCCCTTATCGGTTCTAACGGTGCCGGCAAGACAACAACGCTTCATACTATCACCGGTCTGCTGTCCGCTAAAGCAGGAACTATCACATTTGAAGGACAGGATATTACAAAAATTCCGGGATATAAAATCGTTTCCAAAGGAATGGCACATGTCCCGGAGGGCAGGAGAGTATTTGCCCAGCTTTCGGTTCTTCAAAATCTCCGTATGGGAGCTTATACCAGAAAAGACAAAAATGAAATAGAAGAAACATTGAAAAATGTTTACAAAAGATTTCCCCGTCTGGAAGAACGGCAAAATCAGATGGCCGGTACATTAAGCGGCGGCGAACAGCAGATGCTGGCAATGGGAAGGGCGTTAATGTCCCATCCGAAAATTATTCTTATGGATGAGCCGTCCATGGGTTTATCCCCCATATTTGTAAACGAAATTTTTGATATTATTAAAGAAGTCAGCGCCGGGGGAACTACAGTCCTTCTTGTAGAACAGAATGCCAAAAAAGCTCTTTCTATTGCCGACAGAGCATATGTACTGGAAACGGGAAAAATCGTTTTGGAAGGCAAGGCCAGTGAGCTTTTGAATGACGACTCCATCAAAAAGGCATACCTTGGAGAAGGAAGGTAATCAAAACAGTAAGAAATGAGGTGGAAATATGGATAAGCAGATAGTGATTACAATTGCAAGACAATACGGAAGCGGAGGACGTACCATCGGCGAAATGCTGGCAGAGGATATCGGCATTCATTATTATGACAAAGAGCTACTGAAACTGGCATCGGAAGACAGCGGTATTAACGAAAGACTTTTTGTTAATGCGGATGAAAAAATAAAGATGACAAAGCTGTTTAAAACAGTAAAAAATGTATATAACGGTCAGCTGATTCCTCCGGAAAGCGATAATTTTGTTTCTGATAACAATTTATTTAATTATCAGGCAAAGGTGATTAAGCAGCTGGCGGAAGAAGAGTCATGTGTAATTATCGGACGCTGTGCAGATTATGTCCTAAAAGATTATGACAATGT
>DNJW01000353.1:5624-5973 GCA_003488965.1 Lachnospiraceae bacterium
TGTCCTAAAAGATTATGACAATGTTTTAAGCGTATTTATTCATGCCCCTAAAGATTACTGTATGGAGCAGGCCGCAAAGAAAGTCAGCCTTCCCTCCAGAGAACTGGAAAAATATATTGCAAAGACAGATAAACGCAGAGCAGAATATTATAAATTTTATACAGGACGGGAATGGACGGATGCCAGAAACTATGATTTATGTCTGGACAGCTCAAAACTAGGATTTGAAAGATGCGTGGAAGAAATCAAAGCTTATCTTAAGGTACGGTTTCATTAAATCCTAATATTAAATCCTAATCATATTTTTTATAAAAATGCCAATATTAAGAGATATCTCTCTGAGAAATAT
>DNJW01000011.1 GCA_003488965.1 Lachnospiraceae bacterium
TAATTGGAAAATCAGAGTTTCGCAGTTGACTAAATAATTAGAGACAAGAAAGGAGGTTGTCCCCATTGAAAATAGAAGTGAGTATCAACGAGGCATATACAGAACCTAAGATTGTCATTTGCACCGATAAAATGACGGAGGAAATCAATGCAATTATTCAAAAACTGTCCTCGCATCCTCCATCCATTATTACCGGTTTCCGGGATGAGAAGGCGGAAATACTGGAACCTTCCCAAATCATCCGCATTTACTCTGAAAACGGAAAGGTCTATGCCCAGACTGCAGAGGGAACCTATCGGCTCCGTTTATGTCTGTATGAAATAGAAGAACGGCTTGACAAAACCTTTGTGCGGATATCCAATTCCGAAATCATCAGCCTGAAGAAAGTAAAAGGGTTCGACCTGAGTTTTTCCGGCACTATCTGCGTTACATTGGCCGGAGACATTGTAACCTATGTATCCAGACGCTATGTCCGTAAGATTAAACAAGTATTAGGAATCTGAATATCAAACGCAAAAGAAATCCTTATAACCAGGAAAGGCACATTCTTTCCCCATAAGCTTGCGTCCGCGCTGTATCCGTAAGCTTACTGCACACAAAAAGCAGCGCAGAAATGAGGAAAATATGAAAAAAAGAATTATTGTTTACTGTCTTCTTGGAGCCCCTATCGGTTTAGCTATCAGCACATGGATTTCAATCATCATTTCCCTGACAATAGGTGACGGAAATTTCTATCCGGTTGTCCCTGAACTGATTAACGACTGCGGTTCCGAATTAAATGCCGTACTGCTCCAGACCCTTTTATCCATGCTTTACGGCGCAGTCTTTGCAGGCACTTCCTTTATATGGAAGATTGACAGCTTTAGTCTGTTAAAACAGACCGTGCTTCACCTTTTAATCTGTTCCCTTGCCACCTTCCCTATTGCCTACACAACCAGATGGATGAACCCTGACCTGAAAGGAATCCTCCTGTATTTCGGTACTTTCTTTTCCATATATGCCCTGATCTGGCTCTTCCTGTACCGCTCCATAAAAAAACGCATCCTACAGATAAATGCCAGACTGAAAGAAACCAATGATACTAATCTGTCCAGATAACAGTTTCTGCGTTAGTCAACAGTCCGCCCAGCCGGAAAACATATTTTTTAAGGAGCCTCTCAAAAAAAGCCAGCACTTGGCGAAGTTTTCTTGAGTCTAGTGCCTGTTGCGTTTTTTGTGAAGCGAAAGCGGGGCTTCCGTAAAAATATGTTTTCCGGCTGGGCGGACTGTTGACTAACGCAGAAACTGCATCTGCTTCCCACACTTTTTTCAACTAATTTCTTTTTCAAGTTGAAAGCCCTTCCTCATTATGTTATCATAAACAAAGAACGCGTTGCGTTCCTTTAATACATGCGTCTCATGACGCGGTCCCTTATAAATAAATTAAAAGAAAAGTTCCCTGCGGAGCTTATGAAACAAGGATTAAAGGAGGTATCCAATGACAGCAAAAGAATGCATAAAAGGACGCAGAAGTATCCGTAAATTCACCGGGCAGCCGATTGACCGTTCGCTGCTTGCAGAAATCATCGAAACGGCATCCTATTCCCCCAGCTGGAAAAATACACAGATTGCACGTTATATTGCCGTGGAAGGGGAACTGAAGGATAGGATTGCTGATGAATGTACTTCCGCTTATCCCAATAACGGAGCTATTATCAAAGGTGCCCCCATGCTGATTGTCATCACTTTTATCAAAAACAGATGCGGCTATGAAAGGGACGGTTCTTTTACCACAGCCAAAGGGGCTTCCTGGCAGATGTTCGATGCCGGCATTGCATCCCAATCTTTCTGTCTCGCCGCTTATGAGCAGGGAATCGGCAGCGTTATCCAAGGTATTTTTGATGATGAAAAGGTAGGCCAGCTCCTTAATCTTCCGGAGGACAGAGAAGTTGCCGCTCTCATTCCCATCGGCTACCCGGCAGAAGAACCGGCGGCACCGAGACGCAAACCGGTGGACGACTTATTATCTTATATGTAAAGAAAAACAACGGATGACACGCTTTGCGGAACATCCCGCGTTAACAGATACAAATCGAAGGGAAGTTATTTCTCTTCGATTTTGTTACGAATAAAAAAGAGTGCGAAGCACTCTTTGCAAGTTCGCATTGCGAACTTGTGAATGCATGCGTCTTTTAGCATAATTTCCGTATATAATTTCAGAAAGGATTTTCATCATGAGACATTTAATGAGCCCTCTTGATTTCACAGTAGAGGAACTGGACAAGCTTTTCGACTTGGCCAATGATATTGAAAACAATATGGAAAAATATTCCAAGAAATGTGAAGGCAAAAAGCTTGCCACTTGTTTTTATGAGCCCAGCACACGGACAAGACTCAGCTTTGAAGCGGCTATGCTGAACCTCGGCGGAAGCGTCATCGGTTTTTCCGATGCAGGCTCTTCTTCCGCTTCCAAAGGAGAAAGCGTATCCGATACTATCCGGGTCATCTCCTGCTTTGCTGATATCTGCGCCATGCGCCATCATAAGGAAGGCGC
The DNA here is from genome assembly GCA_003488965.1 of Lachnospiraceae bacterium. Classification (GTDB taxonomy): domain Bacteria; phylum Bacillota; class Clostridia; order Lachnospirales; family Lachnospiraceae; genus Kineothrix. The sequence continues at coordinate 2,534 of DNJW01000011.1, forward strand.
CCCTATGGTAGCTGCCGAAAAGTCTTCTATTCCGGTCATCAATGCCGGGGACGGCGGACACCAGCATCCTACCCAGACCCTGACGGATCTGCTTACCATCCGCTCCTTGAAAGGCCGTTTAGGAAATTTTACCATTGGACTTTGCGGGGATTTGAAATTCGGCAGAACTGTCCATTCCCTGATTAATGCGCTGATACGCTATCCCAACATCCATTTTATCTTTATTTCGCCTCAGGAATTGCGGGTTCCCGATTATATCACGGAAATGCTGAAAGAACAGAATATTCCTTACGAAGAAGTGATACGGCTGGAAGATATTATGCCCCGGCTGGATTTTCTTTATATGACAAGGGTACAGAGAGAACGTTTCTTCAACGAAGAAGACTATGTCCGTTTGAAGGATTTTTATATACTGAATAAAGAAAAAATGGCATTGGCCAAAAAGGATATGCTGGTTCTTCATCCTCTTCCCCGGGTAAACGAAATCTCTGTGGAGGTGGACGATGACCCCAGGGCCGCTTATTTTAAACAAGTGCAGTACGGCGTATATGTGCGGATGGCACTGATTCTTACCCTGCTCGGAATGGAAAACCTATAAAGGAGGTATACTTATACTATGTTAAATGTAGGAAAAATTGAAGAAGGTTTTGTTTTAGACCATATAGAAGCCGGAAAAAGCCTTTCCATTTACCATCATCTTCAGCTTGACAAACTGGACTGTACTGTTGCTATTATTAAAAATGCAAGAAGCAATAAAATGGGAAAAAAGGATATCCTAAAGGTGGAATGCGATATCAACACCCTTGATTTGGATGTACTGGCTTTTATCGACCATAACATTACGGTAAATGTCATCAAGGACGGGGAAATTGTGGACAAGAAGGAACTTGCCCTTCCCAAGGAAATCCATAACATTATTAAATGCAAGAATCCCCGGTGCATTACCTCCATCGAACAAGGGCTGCCCCACATTTTCATCCTTTCCGATGAGAAAAAAGAAATCTACCGCTGCAAGTACTGCGAAGAAAAATGCAGCAAACGGTTTTAACAAAACCGCTTTATATTCCAATATCCGCCGGCCGGTTCCCTTATCTGCCGGCAAAGAAAGAAGGTACAATTTGAAACTGGATATGCACTGTCATACAAAAGAAGGTTCCCTGGACGGCAAAATCACTCTTTATGAAACCATCGTTACACTCCGCCAAAAAGGATACCAGGGTATGCTCATCACCGACCATAACTCTTATAAGGCATACCGTCATTACAAAAAGAATATCGAAAATACGGACAAGGATTTTGAAGATTTTACAGTCCTGAAAGGCATTGAATACGATACTATTGACGCGGGACATATTATTGTCGTCATGCCCACAGGCGTAAAACTTCCCATTTTGGAATTAAGAGGTCTTCCGGTCAATCTGCTGATTGATATCGTCCATCATTTCGGGGGCATATTGGGGCCTGCCCATCCCTGCGGGGAAAAATATTTAAGCCTGATGAATACCAGACGGGGCAAAAAATCAAGGAGCCTGATGGCACGCTTCGATTTTGTCGAAACCTATAATGCCTGCGAATCTTCCCAGTCGAACCATGCGGCAGCCGAACTTGCCAGACACTATAATAAACCGGGAACAGGAGGCAGCGATTCCCATAAGGAGCTTTGCGTCGGCATGGGCTATACGGTAATTGATTCGGAAATCAAAAACGAAACCGACCTTATTCATGCCATCCGCTCCGATACTGCCATTTCTTCCGGCGGGGAACCCTATATGTTTACCACAAAACAGAAAATCGGGCGCATCAATAATGTTCTGGTTTATTCCTTCTGGCTCTACAACAAATTTCTGGCACTGTACAAACGCCATAAACGCAAAGCGGAACTGAAGGAAAACAAACTTTACCAATACTCCTCCGGCCATAAGCGTTTCCGCAGAAAATGGCATATATCACACACTGCCGGCAACAGCTATTCCCGCCAGAAGGGAGCATGAAAACCCAGTTTTTTATATGATAGGATTCGGGTGCCATCAGCAACTTTCATATATGGCTTTTGACACCCGAATCTTTATGCCTTTATTTTTTTATCCTTTCATCCGCCGCTTCCTTCAATTCCTGAAGCGTATCCCTAAACCGCCTCGATACCATTGACGGATTCCCTTTCAGAAGCTGCCGTCTGTAAAAGTCTTTCATGTTTCTAAGCTGAATCCGGTTTTCCACATTCATCCTATACTTCATACGCAAATCCTGAATTTCTTCCTTTATGCTGTCAGAATAAGAAGAAACACCGTTTTGGATTCTTTCATTCAGATGGCTCAGCCGTTCTTCCATATCCTCCATCAGCTCATCCGCCCTCTGACTGCGCTCCTGTTTCTTTACTTCCCGTTCTTCATTGGACAGCGCAATAATAACATCCAGCCGTTTCTGCATACGCTCCAGTTCCATTCTGGCCGCTTCCATCTTAACAAGGATATCGCGCAAATCAATCGCAGCCTTAAAGGACAAGGTGAAATCCGCCACAATAACAATTGTCAGCACCAGCGTCACCGCCCCAAGAATCCCTTCCGGTATGGCAAGCACTGCTTCTTCTACCGGTTTATGAACTACTCTGGTCATTAAAATCGTAAGGCCGCCCCATGCCAGCGTAGAGCTTAGGCAGATATGGCCCTGGAAGTTAAATTTTTGGTTGGAATAATCCCAATATCTTACCTTGAACAAGGCTTCCATGGCAACTCCCGTCACATATTCCAAGGCAGTCGCTCCGATACAGCCTGCTATATAAGTAAGCAGCAGATTATGCTGAAAAGGCATGGACACAATAAGCATCATTACCGCACCGCTTCCATATAACGGAAGAAACGGTCCCCGCATAAATCCCCGGTTCACCGGATGCCTATTCTTTATAGATACATAGGATGATTCAAAACACCATCCAAAAAAGCAATAAAAATAGAAGATAAACAGCCATTGTGCCATCGTATATGAATACATAGCCCTCCTCCTTTGTTTTTATCCCGTTTTCTGCAGCCGGAACCTTTCTGCCGGACTCCGGTTTCTATCTGTATACGCCCGCTGCTGCGCTCCATTTTCCCTTTTTGGTTTCGTGCCCTGCCCCATAATATACAAACCTTCCGTAACCTCTGACGGAAACAGTATCCCCGCTTTTTATCACATAACTGTTATTTTCATTCACCCTGCCGTTCACATATATCTTCTTCTCCCGAAACAGCTCCAGACTCTGATTTCTGGACAGATGATATATCTTGGCCACAATCCCGTCTGCCCTTTCCGAAGCCACCGTGAAATGTATTTCCTCCGGTTCCTTCACCGGAAGCTCCTTTCCGGCATCCGCCGGACTGCATTTCACATCCGTATGCTTTACCTTATTTAAATTCTCCACAATATACGGCGCTATCTTTTCCGTACAAAAAATGTAGGCGGTCTTTCCTTTTATAAAAATATCTCCTACAGCGCTCCTGTCTATACCCAGGTTCATCAATGCGCCAAGGAAATCTCTATGAGTCATGGAATCCGCAAACTTCTCCATAAGAGGCCTCACCGCCAGGCAAACAATAGGGAAATCCTCTTCATAGCCAATACTTTCTTTACTGCCAAACCGCAGCATCCGCCTTTCACAGTCCTGCGTCCCTCCAAAAAGCAGATACTCCTCTCCCTTTTCCTCCACAGGCATTCCATAAAAAACATCCTGCTCCGCCATGCCAAGAAAACCTGTATACGTATAAATATTGTGCTCATAAGATTTCCGCGAAAGCTCCGCCATCCGTTTCCGCAACTGCTGCAGTTCCTTCCCGCTCTCCGCTGCCATACCTCTTTACTCTTCCCTTCTATACGCCCTATCCTTATATATATGATTAATTGCTGAACCAATAAATTTGCTGAATATTCTCTTAACTCAGAGTTCCGCAATCATATTTTATATAAAACTGATAACCTCTTCCTTCGGCGCCTTCGATTTCTCCACGCTAAGGGCAGCTAATACCGGGCCTTCCCCACCGTAATCCGCAAAATATTCCTTTTTGACAAGAGCCGTAACCTTCACCCATTTTCCTTCTTCCAAATCCGCCGCCTTTTCATAAGCGCATGCGAACCCGAGAAAAGCCATATCCTCCGCACAGCAGGTCAT
>DNJW01000202.1 GCA_003488965.1 Lachnospiraceae bacterium
GGCGGGTCCATAAAAATAATATCCGCTTCTTTTTCATGGATGAAAGGCAATGCGCCGAAAACATCCTGTTTCAAAAGAGTTGCCCTGTCTTCCATTTTCGTAAAAGCCACATTATGCTGGATACATGCAAAAGCATTTCGGCCGTTTTCCACGAAATAGGCGTGTCTTGCTCCCCGGCTTAAGGCTTCAATGCCTATCCCCCCGCTTCCGCTGAACAAATCAATAAATACACAGTCTGCAAGGTAAGGCTGGAGCATATTAAATAAAGTTTCTTTGACTCTGTCTGTGGTCGGTCTTGTGCCCATTCCTTCCGGCACTTTTAACGGAAGGCGTCTTGCTGTTCCTGCAATTACTCTCATATCGAATCCTTTCGTCTTCCCTTTCCGCGTTTTAGCAAGTTTTTCCTTCTACCATAATAATCGTTTCTACGTTTCCGGTCAATCCTTTTTTTCCCGGGGTTTCATTCCTTTTGTATCTCTTTTTCCTATTTTCAGCTTATTTAGTTCCATTGTTTTCCCTTTATACTCCACAGACTGGGCTGTCATGTTCTGCATATAATATACTTCTTCAATATAATCTTTGCTTCCAAGCTTCATACCCCGGACACCTACAGCGCCTTTCTTTTTCTCAGGTATTTCTTCTATAGCAAAACGCAGGAAATATCCTCCCGCAGTCTGCAGCACTATACTGCTTTGTTCTTTTAAAATACTTACAGAAACGACTTCATCCCCATCCTGCAGCTTCGTTGCAGCTACCGTTCTTTTGGAAACGTCAAACTCTCCGCCGTCCACGATTTTCACCATAGACAGCTTTGTAACAAAAATAACCCTATATAAATTTAACTGTGACTGTCCGGTCACCAGTACAATATGTTCTTTTTCCGCGCTGTAATTGCTGATATTATCCAGAGGAATTCCTTTATCCCGGAACTTTCCGAAAGGAATATCCGATACTTTGATGGTATGCAGCTGCCCTGTATTCGTAAAAACACAAATCCGGCCCGTATTTTTACATGAAAACAAGTACTTGTTTTCCGTATCCGCCGCCTCCTTATTTCTTTCATAGGTAGGCATATCTACCGTCTTTGCATAACCAAAGCGGTCAATCAGGCACATGACCTCCATTTCTTCCACTTTTTTCTCTTCGTAAACGGCCTCTTCCCCGTTTTCCACTACTGTCCGTCTGGGTCTGCCATATTCCTTCTTTATGGCATCCAGCTCATTGATAATGACCTGGGCCATGGAATCCCTTCGTTCCAAAATATCTTCATAACGGTAAATATTTGCCATCGTTTCCTCATGTTCCTTTATCAGGGCTTCCAGTTCCAATCCGATTAATTTATATAAGCGCATTTCCAAGATAGCGTTGGTCTGCTTTTCCGTAAACCTAAGCTGGACGGCCATTACCTTGGATTCTTTAGACTTAAACTTAATGCCCTCTGTCTTTCCCTCCGTCAGGCAGGCTTTAGCCATTGCCCTGTCCTTGCTTCCCCTGAGTATTTCTATAATCAGGTCTATCACATTGCAGGCCTTGATAAGCCCTTCCTGTATCTCCCTGCGTTCCCGTTCTTCTTCTAAAAGGGTTTTATATTTTCTGCCTGCCACTTCAAACTGAAAATCAACGCTCTCCTTGATAATCTGTCTTAACCCCATCGTTTCCGGTCTTCCGCCGGAAATCGCCAGCATATTGACACCGAAGCTGTCTTCTAAACGCGTTTTCTTATACAGCATATTGGTGAAATTGTTCACATCTGCATCTTTTTTCAGTTCTATGACAATACGGATTCCCTCTTTGGATGACTGATTGGATATATCCACAATATCCTGGGTTTTTTTCGATTCCGCAAGCCCTGCCACATCGGAAAGGAATTTACTGATGTTGGCTCCAATCATCGGATATGGAATTTCCGTAATTATGAGATTGGTTTTTCCGCCCTTCGCTTTTTCAATTTCTACTTTTCCCCTGATTTTTATTTTTCCCGTCCCTGTTTCATATATGGAAAGCAGCTCGTCCTTATTGATTACAATTCCCCCTGTAGGAAAATCCGGTCCTTTTATATATTTCATCAATTCTTTCGTTGTAATCTCAGGGTTTTGCATATAAGCTTTAGCCGCATCTATTACCTCCGAAAGATTGTGTGGCGGAATGCTGGTAGCCATGCCTACCGCAATGCCTTCGGAACCGTTTACCAGCAGATTCGGAATCTTTACAGGAAGCACGGAAGGCTCTCTTTCCGTCTCGTCAAAATTAGGCACAAAATCTACGACATCCTTATCCAAATCAGCTAAAAAGGCTTCCTGGGTCACTTTTTGCAGCCTTGCTTCCGTATAACGCATTGCCGCCGCCCCGTCGCCTTCAATATTTCCAAAGTTCCCATGCCCGTCCACAAGAGGCATCCCTTTTTTAAATTCCTGTGTCATTACCACCAATGCCTCATAAATGGAGCTGTCCCCATGAGGATGGTATTTACCCATTGTATCGCCTACGATACGGGCGCTTTTCCGGTAAGGTCTGTCATACCGAATGCCCAGTTCATGCATATCATACAGCGTTCTCCTTTGTACCGGTTTTAATCCGTCCCTTACATCAGGCAATGCCCTTGCAATAATGACACTCATTGCATAATCAATGTAAGACTTCTGCATTACCTCCGAATATTCTGTTTTGATGATTCTGCTGTCATCCATATCCGCAAATTCCTCCTATTGAATCCCGCCTTTGCTTTCCTAAACTGCCATTCCTTATATTTATACATCCAGTTCCGCATCCGTTGCATGTTCGTAGATAAATGCTTTTCTCGGCGGAACCTCTGTTCCCATCAGCATTTCAGTTACTTCGGAAGCCATGCGCCCGTCTTCGATTTCCACCAGTTTTAAAAGCCTTGTCTCAGGATTCAGCGTGGTTTCCCACAGCTGCTGCGCATCCATTTCCCCAAGCCCTTTGTAACGCTGCAATGTAAAAGGCCCTTTATGGCGTTTTCTATATTTTTCCAAAGCCTTATCATCATACAGGTATTCCTCCGCCCCTTTAGACGGCATTGCCTTATACAAAGGCGGCATAGCAATATACACATGTCCCTCATAAATCAGTTCCGGCATAAAACGGTAAAACAAGGTAAGCAAAAGAGTGGAAATATGTGCCCCATCCACATCAGCATCTGCCATGATAATAATCTTGTCATATCGTAACTTGGAAATATCAAAATCGTTCCCATAGCCTTCGGAAAAACCGCATCCGAACGCATTAATCATTGTTTTTATCTCCGCATTTGCAAGAACTTTGTCAATACTGGCCTTTTCCACGTTCAAAATCTTGCCCCGGATAGGCAAAATGGCCTGAAATGCACGATTTCTTGCAGTTTTTGCACTTCCTCCTGCAGAATCGCCCTCCACAATAAATATTTCGCATTTGGAAGCATCCCTTGATTCACAGTTCGCCAGCTTGCCGTTGGAATCAAAAGAAAATTTCTGCTTCGTCAGCATATTGGTTTTGGCTTTTTCTTCTGTTTTGCGGATTTTGGCGGCCTTTTCCGCACAGCCGATGACCCCTTTCAAAGTTTCCAGATTACGGTCAAAATACCGGACAATCTCCTCCCCCGTCACCTTGCTGACTACCTTTGCCGCATCCTGGTTATCCAGCTTTGTTTTTGTCTGTCCTTCGAAACGGGGATCCGGATGCTTGATGGATACCACTGCCGTCATTCCGTTGCGCACATCGGCTCCCGTAAAATTCACATCCTTTTCCTTCAGAACATTCAGTTCCCTGGCGTATGAATTAATCACATTGGTAAACATGGTTTTAAAACCCGTCAAATGGGTTCCGCCTTCCGCATTATAAATATTATTACAGAAACCCAGCACATTCTCATGAAACTCATTGACATACTGGAATGCTACTTCCACAGAAATATTTTCATTCTCTCCTTTGTAATAAATGACATCGTGAATGGTTTCTTTCGACTTATTCATATCTTTCACAAAGCCTACAATTCCCTCAGGTTCCTGATATTCTATATGCTCTGCCGGCGATTTCCGTTTATCTTCATAAATAATGGCAAGCGTAGGATTCAGATAGGCAGTTTCATGCAGACGGCTTTTTATCTCATCCTCCTTAAAACGGGTCCTGTCAAAAATCGTATCGTCCGGCAGAAAGTTTACCTTTGTCCCCGTTTCCCTCGTTTTTCCAACCATAGGCAGCAGACCATCCTTAAGTTCAATTGCCGGATTTCCTTTTTCGTATTTATCTTCATAAATAAAACCGCCTTTTTTTACCTGTACCGTCAAGTAAGCGGAAAGCGCATTCACTACGGAGGAGCCTACCCCGTGCAGGCCGCCGCTGGTTTTATAAGCTGAATTATCAAACTTTCCTCCTGCATGCAAAGTAGTAAATACCAAGCGTTCCGCGCTGATTCCTTTTTCATGCATTTCCACCGGAATCCCCCGTCCGTTATCCTCTATTGTTGCAGAACCGTCCGCTTCCAGCGTAACTTTAATTTTATCGCAGAAGCCCGCCAGATGTTCATCCACCGCATTATCTACAATCTCATATATTAGATGGTTTAAGCCTTTGTAAGAAACGCTTCCTATATACATCCCCGGCCTTTTCCGGACTGCCTCCAATCCCTCCAGGACTGTTATGTTCGAAGCGTCATAAGTATCTGCTTTTGCCATTTATTCCACCCTTTCCTATCATTGTCTAAAAATCCATTCTGTAGTATATCATATATTTTGTGGAAAAAAAAGGGGGAAATGCTGTATGTTGTGGTTGCGGCGGTGTTTGTGTGTCAATAGGAAGGGGGTATTTGGTTAGCAGTCCGCCCGGACGAAAGTATATTCCTCCGTCGCCACGCTCCCGCTCCACAAAAAGCGTAGCAGTACTAGGTTCGTGAAGAACCTCACCAAGTACTGACGCTTTTTAAGGGGCTCCTTGAGGAATATACTTTCGTCCGGGCTGCTGTACTGGTTAAAGCAAATAGTGGCGATATCTCTGGCATGCCGCTCACCCCGCTGCAAGCAGCAAGGTATTAACACCAACGGCTGCTCACGGGAGTCAAGTACTCTACAGCAATAGGGTATTTGCCCTCGCGGCATTCGCCAAATGCTCGCTTAAGCGCGGCACTTGGTTCATTGCCTGCGGGAATAAAGCAGCGCAGCCGGATAACATATATGTTATCCGGCTGCGCGGACTTTAATCAATGAAACTTACAATACCACTATCATATCTTCTTGCAGCATGCAATCGCCAGTGAGCCCGGTCCTATGTGGCAGGCAATGCTTAGCGACAAGGCAGCTATATGAATGTCAAATCCGGGAAATACCTCCAGCAGTTCCTCCTTTAAGGTTATTGCAGCGCCTTCATTATGGCTATGGGCAACCTGCAGCCAGATATTATCTTTATCTGCACCTCCGAAACGGTTTGCCATATCATTTTTAATCGCATTTATCATAATGTTTTTTCCTTGGTTTGTGGTCCTTGCCTTGGCAAATGCATCCAGCTTTTCGCCTTGTATCTGTAATACAGGCTTTAGCTTCAGCAGTGTTCCAAGCGCCGCTGCCGCGGGGGTAATCCTTCCGCCTTTTTTCAAATAATAAAGGGTATCCAGCATAATATAAATGCTGGAATTAAATTTATCCGCCTCCAGAAATTCCCTGATTTCTTTTGCACTCATCCCTTTTTCTGCTAATTGAATAGCATCCAGTACGGATTGTCTTTGGGTAACGGATATTCTCTGGTTATTTGCCACCTGTACTCTGCCGCCGTAATCCTGCGCAAGCATAATGGCGCTCTGACAAGAGCCGGATAAACCGCTGCTCATAGGAATGTGCACAATTTCATCATATTCTTTCAACAGCCCGTCCCACAGATTCATCACTGATTCAGGAGAAGGCTGACTGGTTACCACATTATCCCCTGCCTCCAGCCTTTCATAAAATTCATCCTGTGTCAGGCTGATATCTTCAAAATAAGTCTCGTCATTTACCATAAAAGGCATAGGAAGCACTGCAATTCCCAGTTCCTTTGCCTGCTTTTGCGTAATTCCGCTATTACTGTCTGTTACAATCGCAATTTTCGCCACTACTCCACACCATGCCGCCCAACCGGCATATCTCCTTTCCGAAAACACACATTATT
>DNJW01000316.1:0-244 GCA_003488965.1 Lachnospiraceae bacterium
TATCCAGTAAATTCAACAAAACGGAAACGATTTCAAAAGCCGCTCAAAATATTCAGGCAGGGGAGCATCTGTTTCTATGTGGTCTCCGGTTCTCGGATGGACAAAACCAAGAATCTTGGCATGAAGACACTGCCCCTCTGTCCGGAATGGAGATTTCCGTCCTGCTGCATAAAGTTCATCCCCCAACAAGGGATGGCCAATGCTCGCCATATGCACTCTAATCTGATGTGTACGGCCTGTTTCC
>DNJW01000316.1:516-3803 GCA_003488965.1 Lachnospiraceae bacterium
TGATGTGTACGGCCTGTTTCCAGACGGCATTCTATATAAGAATATTCCTTAAAACTCTGTAAAACCTCATAATGTGTAACTGCAGGCTTTCCGTTCTTCTCATTTATGGCCATCTTTTTTCTGTCAGAGGGATGACGTCCTATCGGAGCATTTATGGTTCCGCTTTGTTCCTTCAATCTACCGTAACAAATCGCATGGTACCGGCGGACGACAGAATGTTCTTTTAATTGGGCGGCTATCAAATTGTGAGTAAAATCATTTTTACATACAAGAACAGAGCCCGTTGTATCTTTATCAATACGGTGTACAATTCCGGGACGCATCACACCGTTAATGCCGGATAAATGTCCTTTGCAATGATACATAACAGCATTGACCAATGTTCCGCTAAAGTGGCCGGCTGCCGGATGGACGACCATTCCTTTCGGCTTATTTACAACAAGTATGTCATCATCCTCATACAAAATATCCAACGGAATTTCTTCCGGCAATATATTTGCTTCCGCTGCCGGAGGCAGCTGTAATCTGACTTCATCCCCATCTTTTAAGTGATAATTTGCTTTGACTGTATTTTTATTTACTCTTACCTGCTTCTCTTTTAGCAGCTTCTGTATATAAGAACGGGACAAAGAACCGATTAGGCCGCTCAGCGCTTTATCAATCCGTTCATCCTCCCATTCCTCCGATATTAAAAAACACAGTTCCCTATCCGCATTATCCATCTTAATCACTCTGCCAGATCTTCGTCGCTGAAATAAATTTCTTTTACAGCGTTTAATATATCTTCATCCGTTACTGTGGTATCAATAACCGCTTTTCCTACTTTTTTCAGCAGGACGAATTTAATTTTTCCGGACTCCATTTTTTTGTCCGACTTGGTCAGTTTGAGAATTTCTTCCGGATTTATATTATCTATGGAAATCGGCAGATTAAACGGAACAAACATATCCCTGATTTCATAATATTCATCCATTGTAAGCAGTTCATGTTTCCACGAAATAAAAGCAGCTGCCACACAACCCAAAGCAACACATTCTCCATGATATAATTCGAAATTTTTTGCCTTTTCTATTGCATGTCCAATCGTATGCCCAAAATTAAGAAGAGCACGCTCCCCTTTTTCGGTGGGATCTTTTTCAACCACCATTTTCTTTATACTGCTGCTGCGTACTACCATCTCTTCTAATATTTCCGGCTCTCTTTCACATATCTCATACATATTATCCAAAAGCCATACATAAAAAATAGAATCTTTTATCAGCCCATGTTTCATAATTTCTGCAAAACCGGAAAAAAACTGCCGCTCCTCTAAAGTCTTTAATACTGCAACATTCATATATACCAGTTTGGGCATATAAAAAGCTCCTGCCATATTCTTGTATCCATCAAAATCAACACCGGTTTTCCCTCCAATGCTGCTGTCCGCCTGTGCCAAAAGTGTCGTTGGAATCTGGACAAAATCAATGCCTCTTAAATAAGTGGCCGCTGCAAATCCAGTTAAGTCTCCCACTACACCTCCTCCTAATGCAATAAGAAGGTCTTTGCGATCGAATTCTTCCTTTATCAGAAAAGTATAAATGTCCTTGACTGTATCCAATGTTTTATGGGCTTCGCCTGACGGAAATGAAAACATCACAGCTTTTTTGCATTTGTTTTTTACAATATTTAATATTTCTTCGGCATACAGCTTTTCCACTGTAGAATCCGTAATAATGCAAATCCGGCGTTCTCCTATGCCCAATGTCTCCAATTCTTCCGCCAGACTATGAAAATCCCGAGTAAATATAATATCATAACATGGCTTTTTTTCATAATTTACCGTTAATCTCTGCGCCATAAGACATTCCTCCAAAATGATAAAACTTCACTAACAACCTAAAAACTTCCCACTATACGGGAAGCTTTTGTTCAGTGGAATACTTTTGCCTTTACTGTTTATTAATAGGTACATCGAAAGCACCTGAAAGCAGTTCCTGAAAATCACCGGAAATATCTACGCTTGCCGGTGTTATAATAAATATGTAATGTGATATTTTTTGAAGATTACCCCTAATCGCAAAGCAAGAACCCGAAGTAAAATCAATAATACGCTGGGCAATATCTACATCCAAACCTTCTAAATTGAGAACTACCGTTCTGTTTGCAAGAAGCGTTTCTGTTATTTCTCTGGCATCTTCTACCGATGTAGGCTTTATTACGCACACTTCCATTCCGGCACCAATCATTTTTCTCGGCTGCCTTGCCATAGGTGTAATTTTAGGGGTCGATTTTCTTGCCGGTTCCTCTTCGGCAGCAGCATCTTCTTTTGCTGCCGCACTCTTTTTTGTTGGCTTTATATCAGCAGAATCATCATAATAGTCGTCATCATAATAATCGTCATCCTCATCGTTCAGTTTCATATAATTCAAAAATTTATCCATTACTCCCATATCAAGTACAACTCCTTTATCGGCAGTCTAACCCGCATCATGGCTTTCTTTTTATTAAGCACAGCAGCGCTAGACCGTTTCATAATGCCTTTCTCCGAAGATGCCTGTTCCAACACGAATATAAGTAGCTCCTTCTTCTATAGCTACTTCATAATCTCCAGTCATTCCCATCGACAAAACATTCATATTAACATTATCAATGTTTTTCCGCTTTATGTCAACAGATAATTGCTGTAACTCCACAAAATATTGCCTGTTTTTTTCGGGATTTTCTACATATGGTGCTATCGCCATCAAACCTTCTACTTTAATCGACGGCAAAACAGAAATTTCCCGGACAAGTTCTTCCGTTTCCTCCTTGGAAATACCGTACTTGGTTTCCTCTCCGGCAATATTAACCTCTACTAAAATATGGGAAACTACATTTTTCTTCAAAGATTCCTTGCTGATTTCTTCCGCTAATTTCAGGGAATCCACTCCATGAATCAAATAAACCTTATCTACAATATACTTCACTTTATTTCTTTGAAGATGTCCTATCATATGCCACTTAATATCTTTCGGCATTTTTTCATATTTGTCTGTAAGTTCCTGAACCTTATTTTCTCCAAAATGACGGCAGCCGTAACGGTAGGCTTCCATCAGCATAGGTAAAGGCTTTGTTTTGCTGACGGCAATCAATGTTACATCTTCCGCGCTTCGCCCCGCTCTTTGACATGCCAAGCGGATATTCTCTTCTACATGTCTTATGTTTCCGGTAATCTTACCATTATCCAAACAGCTGTCATTGCAGTTTTGTCTCTTTGTTTCCATTTTTTTCTCCATCCCTGCGCTGCTTTTTGCGCATAACGAGTTTGT
>DNJW01000316.1:4041-6224 GCA_003488965.1 Lachnospiraceae bacterium
CAGACACAAATCTCGCGATTGAAAATTTCTAATTTTCAATCTTATACCTCATGTCCGCCTTGGCGGACTCAAAATCAATAGTTGAAGGCTGCGCTCTTTGCTAATGAATCAGTTCATCCTCGCTTACTGCTGTTGCATCCAGAACAATATAATCGTATACATTCAGCCCATATGCCGTATTGGACTGAACAATAGAATATTCATCATTGTTATACAGAATATTAATCTGTTTAAAATCGGCATATCCTCTATTAATGTTATAAACGCCGGTCAGGCTTCCCTGTTTGCTTATCGCATATTTTTCAGATGTTTCCGGCATAACAATATATTCTCCGATTTTTAGTGATTCATCACCCACATAGTATTCCTCTTCTGTTTCGTTATAGATAGCTGTTTCCACAAATTCTGTGGTCGCCTCCCCATCCTCCGTATAAGTTTCCCTAAGGACACCATAGGCGTTGCTGTTGCCGCCTCTTGTGATATACTTTTTTGGTATAATAAAAAATTCCTTTTCTACAATAGCAGAATTGGGTATTTTCAGTCCGGTTTCATCTTCCAAAATCAATTCAATATCTATAAACCGTTCATTGCAGAAGGTAATCATAGAATTCGTAAGGGTTAATTTCACAAATATATCACCGTTTTCATTTGTATAAGACTCTACCTGCCCCCAGGAAGTCTCCTGATTTTTCAAAAAGCGCACCCGCACATATTCCGCTTTCAGCAGTTCCTCTTCCCTCTTTTCATCCACCTGAATTACCAAAGACCAGTCTTCATTAGAAGATATTTTGTATGCCGGGTCACCGGCAGAAATCAGATTATTGCTTAGAAGCTGCACCTTTTCATAGTTTTTCTGATCAAACATTTCGGCTGTTACCGTTTCCAACGTAAGATCTTCATAACCGTCTATGGAATAAATTACAATTCCGGGCAAAGGTGAGGTACATTGCTTAATTAACCCGGCCAACTGGGAATCCTGTATGGTTTCAATGCTTTCTAATATATTGTAATTGGAAAGCTTTAACACAGTGCCTTCCATATCATATTTAAAATCGTATACCGAATTAAAATTTTTACAGTCAAAACTGTTGGCAAAACCGGCAATTTCAGATTTTAGTTCTGCCAAGTCTGTCTGCGAAAGCGAATTCTCACCTGTTTCATTTCCGCCGATATAATCGGCTAATTGTCCGGATTCATCCACTGTATAGACCAGATCTCCTACGGCAACCCTTGCCCCTTCTCTCGCAAAATAATTTACATAACCGTTATCCTCGGAATTGACAATCGTTTCATCCCTGATCGCAATTGCTTTATAGATGTTATTGGTTGACAAAGAACCTGCTTGTACTTCATACCAGACTACATGCTTCGATGTAAAATAAGTACCAATACAAAAAACAATATAGACAAAGATAACAGCAAAAATTATCATTCCTATATTCAGGTTCAGAGGCTTTCTATATTTAGTTATTTTATTGGAATTCTGGTTAGCCAATGCAAATAAACCTCCTGACAGGGTCTTTGACATTTGAATCCTATAAAGCATAGAAAAGCCCCGGCCAAAATCCCGAGGCTTATGACTACAATACTACATGCCGTCCGATACGGCTATATACTTATGTTTAAAGAGATACTGCAATCTTTGATTTCAGGTCTTCGGGCAGTTCATTTTCATCCAAAGAAATGCTTAAAATGAAATCTACTCCAAATGCATCTCCAATATTCTCTAATTTTTTTATAACGGGAGTAATATCTTTGCCTTCCAGGCAGGCAATTTTCAAAAAGCTGTCAAAATACATCTGCTGCAAATCATGATCCTGAGAAAGAATACCGCAAATAAACCCTAAAAACTCGTCGCTGTTTGTAATAAAATAATCAGATACATTAATCAGACGCACTTTGTTATTCAATTCAAACATATGTTTTGTGCTTTTATCCAAATATGTAATATTTCCTGATGCAGTTTTTACTTCAGCATTTACTTTATCCAGTAAATGTTTTGTTTTTCCCTTTCCCTTATTGCCTGCTATTAATTGAACCATCGGTGAACCCTCCTAAAGTAAATTCAGTCTGAACAAATCAATTGATAGACCTATTCTTATTATAATTTATATCATCTTAAAAAACAACTGCTAATTATTTATTTCCTCCAATAAATCTGTCATTTCCGTGTAAAGAGTCTC
>DNJW01000263.1 GCA_003488965.1 Lachnospiraceae bacterium
GTTTGTGTCTGCGCGGCATCCACAAACTTGAAATCCATATATGGATTTGCGCAACAAAGCCGCGCAGAAATGGAGAAAAAAATGAAAAGGAACTTTTCGGTTGTTTTTGCCATGCTGTTTATTTTATATTTGCTGATACCCATAGGCTTGCTGATTTCATTGTTTACAGGCTGCTCTATTTATTTGCGGAATAATGAGGCTTCTGCGGCCGTACTTGCCGTTCTCTCCGTAATGGTGCTTATATTTACATGGATGGATAAAAAGAGGGAGATAACAAGAGGCGGCAAGGTATGTATTTTGCTTTTGCTTCCATTGTCACTGATAAACTGGCTGTATTATATCTTGTCCAGCCAGTGGAAATTCACCGTATATTTTATGGCAGTATGTTTTTGCTGTTCATGGATATATGTGATAAGGTATATAGGGAATAAAGCGATAAAAATGGCGGTGGCTGCAATATGTGTACTGCTTTTGATTCCGTTGACTTTATTTTCTTTTATTGATTATGTCTTTGGCAGTTTTGGAAGCCGTACGGTTGTCCGGACAATAGATTCGCCGGATGGAAGATATAGGGCGGAGATTATTGACAGCGACCAGGGGGCTTTAGGGGGTAATACTTTCGTTGATGTTTATGATGTCTATTCGGAAATGAATCTGTATTTTGTCCGAGTGGTCGGAAGACCTTGGCGTATCTATGCGGGAGACTGGGGAGAATATCAGGATATGACGGTTAGCTGGGAGGACGGACATACGCTGTTGATTGACGGTGTGGCATACGAAGTGGGGCGGACGGCGGCAGGTAATGGAAGCTTAACTGTTTTTTGGTGAAAAATTAATAGATATTTATCGGAGGTCATGGTATGATAATAAAGGATGAAACGGTTGGAAAGCCAGATAAAAGAATTAGGAAGAGAGGAAAATAAGCAATGATGTATCCGTTTATGACATTGGAAGACAATACAGAGATTACCCATTCCGAAATGCTTAGCGATAATACGGTGAAAGTATATATTGAAAAGCCGGATGCGAAGGATGGATTTCATCATGCAACTTGTTTTTTGCCAAATTATATATGGAAGGATATCGTTGGTTTTTCGGAAGAAGAAATGAACTATTTTAAACAGCTGCTTCGCAATAATGCTCATCTTATTATGGAATTTTCTCAGCAAGGAGGTATATTAAATGCCTCAAATTTTTAGAATTGGACCATATCGGGTATATTTTTGGTCAAATGAGAATAATCCGCTTGAACCTATTCATGTTCATATCGCAGAAGGTGAGCCGAGTAAGAATGCGACTAAAATATGGATAACTCAATGCGGAAAAGGACTTTTGGCAAATAATTATTCTAAAATACCAGAAAGAAGTCTCGGAAATATGATTCGTATTATTGAGGCCAATAGTGATGAGATTAAAGAACGGTGGATGGAACAATTCGGAGAGATTACGTATTTTTGTTAACGGATTCAAGCTGAAGATTAAAGGAAAGGCAAGGTATGAGTATGGGAATTGTATTACAGGATATACTGGCAATTCTTCCGGAGGGAGATAAAGATGAGGTGAGGGAAACTAGTATTTATATTGAAGGAAGCAAAATTGTCTCTGTAGGAGAGAGGCCAGAGGGTTTTAGAGAGGATAGGGTTATTAACGGGAAGGATAAGCTGGTGATGCCGGGTTTTGTGAACTGCCATACCCATTCTTATATGGCGTTTATGCGTAATGTGGCGGATGATTTGTCTTTTATGGACTGGCTGTTCGGTACCATAGACCCTATTGAACAGCAAATGACGGATGAGGATACTTATTGGGGAGCCTGCCTTGCGATTATTGAGATGATGAAGAGCGGGACAACTTGTTTTAATGATATGCAGATGAATATCCATCAGACAACCCGGGCGGTAAAGGAGTCTGGTATGAGGGCTGTTATCAGCAGAGGGCTGATTGGGAGCGGCCATGATGAAGCAGGACAGATGAGGCTGAGGCAGGCATATGAAGAGAGGGATGCGGCAAAGGACTGCGACAGATTAAGCTTTATGTTAGGACCCCATGCACCATATACCTGTGACGACGGTTTTATGCGGGTAGTATCTGAAGAGGCAAAGAAAAACGGAATGGGAATCCATGTCCATTTGTCGGAGAGTGTCAGTGAAATAGAACAGATTCAGGAAAAATACGGGTGTACGCCTATTGAAATGGCTGATAAAAACGGTCTTTTCGATGTTCCTGCAATTGCGGCCCACTGTGTGCAGGCAACGGATCATGATATGGATATTTTAAAGGAAAAAAATGTAAGCGTAGTAACCAATCCGGCCAGCAATATGAAGCTTGGAAACGGCTTCGCTCCGGTGGCAAAGATGATGGAAAAAGGGATTAATGTATGTCTCGGAACGGATGGGGCGGCATCCAATAACAGTCTGAATATGTTTCATGAGCTTAGCCTGCTGACGCTGATTCATAAAGGGGTGAATAGGACACCCCAGTGTGTCAGTGCCGGGGAAGGATTCCGCATTGCTACCATCAATGGTGCGAAGGCGCTTGGACTGGAGCGGGAAATCGGTTCCATTGAGGAAGGGAAAAAAGCGGATTTGGCAATCCTGAACCTGAATACGCCTTCTTTAACACCGAGAAATAATCTGATAGCAGGGCTTTCTTATTCTGCAAACGGGTCAGAGGTGGAAACCGTGATAATTGACGGCAGGATTGTTATGGAAAACAGAAAAATATTGACGATGGATGAGGAACTGGTGTATAAAAAGATTAATGAAATTATTATCCGGATGGGTCTGGATAAGAAAGTATACTAATAGCAGGAAAAGTGATGATAGGACAGACGACCATCACTATAATAAAAATTCGGCTGAATAT
>DNJW01000187.1 GCA_003488965.1 Lachnospiraceae bacterium
GCTTTCGCTCCTAGGGTTCCATGGAACCCTTGATTACAGTAGCGGTACGTAAGCTGCCAAAATACGGCAGCTAAGTACCGGCGGTCATCAAAGGTCTGTCCGGCAGCGCCGTCTGGCAGATTGCACAAAATATATGGCATATAACAGTTAGCTCTTGTTATTTTCTTCAACCTATGCTACATTAAAAAGGCAATATTCGTGAGGAGACCGGAAACTCAATCATTTCAGCATTCATTTCGGCATATCGCCAGATTTTCGCAAAACAGATAAAATGAATTTGTAAGGGATGTTTATGGGTCTTATAATGTGATAAAATAAGATATGTTGAAAAACAATTGACAAGGACGAACATTTGTTTTATTCTATATAAGAACAAATGTTCTTGCAATTGCCAATCAGAAATTGGAAATGTCATATGAAAGAGAAGTACATTGATATATAGGCATATGGCAGTTAACAGTCTGACGGTTGATATAGAAAAATAAGGAGATTAAGATTGAAAATTAAAAATTTTCAATCCCAAGTTTGTGTCTGCGCGACATCCACAAACTTGATATGCGCAAAAAGCCGCGCAGAAATGGAGATAAAGATGGAAAGAGAAGAAAAGTTAAAAGCATTAGATGCAGCACTGGTACAAATAGAAAAGCAGTATGGGAAGGGTGCCGTCATGAAGCTGGGGGATCCCAGTGCCCAGATGAACGTAGAAACGATACCTACAGGCTCATTGAGCTTGGATTTGGCATTGGGGCTGGGAGGCATTCCGAAGGGAAGAATTGTCGAAATTTACGGTCCGGAGTCCAGCGGTAAGACAACAGTAACTTTACATATGATTGCAGAAGTGCAGAAGAGAGGCGGAATCGCAGGTTTTATTGATGCGGAACATGCATTGGATCCGGTATATGCGAAGAATATTGGGGTGGATGTGGATAATCTTTATATCTCCCAGCCGGATAATGGGGAGCAGGCATTGGAAATTACGGAAACAATGGTGCGCTCCGGGGCGGTGGATATTGTAGTTGTCGATTCTGTGGCAGCACTTGTGCCGAAAGCGGAAATTGACGGAGATATGGGAGACAGCCATGTGGGTCTTCATGCCCGTCTGATGTCCCAGGCACTCCGCAAACTTACAGCAGTGATCAGCAAATCGAATTGTACGGTAGTATTTATTAATCAGCTGCGCGAGAAGGTGGGAGTTATGTTTGGGAATCCTGAGACAACAACCGGGGGGCGTGCATTAAAATTTTATGCTTCCGTGCGCTTAGATGTCAGAAGGATAGAATCCCTGAAGCAAAGCGGGGAAGTAATCGGGAACAGAACAAGGGTTAAAGTGGTAAAAAACAAAGTGGCTCCTCCCTTTAAAGAAGCAGAATTTGATATTATGTTTGGGGAAGGAATATCGGCTGTAGGAGATATCTTGGATTTGGCGGCAGAAAACAGCATTATTAACAAAAGCGGTGCATGGTATGCATATGAAGGCAATAAAATCGGTCAGGGACGCGAGAATGCAAAGCAGTATTTAAAGGACAATCCGGAAATATGCAAAGAAGTGGAGCGTAAGGTAAGAGAACACTTTGGATTGGAAAAAGAAGCTGCCGCTGCTGAGGAACCGGCGGTTCCGGCAGAGAAGAAAAAGTCAGGAAAAACAAGAGCGGAAAAGCCGGAATAAATAGCAGCATAAACGGTCCGGGGCAGGAGAAAGAGGAATGACAGTAACTAGGATTGAGGGAATAACCAGCAAAAAAGCAAGAATTTTTATAGACAATGAGTTCGCCTTTGTATTATACAAAGGCGAACTGCGTCTTTATAAAATTAGGGAAGGGGAAGAAATCGGCAAAGATGAATATCGGGAGATTACAGAAAAACTATTGCCGAAAAGGGCTAAGCTAAGGAGCATGAATCTGCTGAAATCCAAGGCATATACGGAAAGACAGCTCAGGGATAAGCTTTTTTTGGGAGAATATAAAGAGAATATAGTCAACGAAGCAATAGAGTATGTGAAATCCTACGGATATATAGATGACAGAAAATATGCAAAAGATTTTATTGCCTATCATATGGACAATAAAAGCCGGAAAAGAATAGAAATGGACCTTTATGGAAAGGGAATTGACAGAAACATCGTGCAGGAGATGTGGGAGGAGATACTGGAAGAAGGAGAGCAGCCGGATGAAATTTCCATAGCAGAGGAACTGCTTCGAAAAAAAAATTTTAATCCGGATTTGGCTACAAACAAGGAAAAACAGAAGATGTGGGCGTTTTTATATAGAAAAGGATTTAATATGGATATAATAAGAAGAGTACTTTTACTTGACATAACACCGATTTAAGTTTAAAATTTAACTGTTGTAAAATCGCTTGTATTACATTCTATAATAGATAATAGTACAATGAAAACTAAATAAGGAGGTGCTCCTGTACATGGATGTTGTAATAGCGGTGATCGTGACCCTGGTTATTTCGATACCAATATCCGCAGCCGTAACTTCTGCCTACCGGAAGAAAGTTGTCGAATCAAAAATCGGCAATGCGGAAGATAAAGCAAGGGAGATTATCGATGAAGCACTGAAAACTGCTGAGACGAAAAAGAGGGAATCGCTTCTTGAAGTCAAAGAAGAGTCCATTCGCACGAAAAATGAATTGGACAAGGAGATTAAAGAGCGCAGAGCTGAAGCACAGCGTTATGAGCGCAGAGTACAGCAGAAAGAAGAGAACATCGATAAAAAAGCGGAAGCTATCGAAAAGAAAGAAGCAAGTTTGGCATCGAAAGAGGAAAGTCTTGCGAAATTGCGGGAAGAAGTTGCGAAACTCAATGAACAGAGATTGCAGGAACTGGAACGAATCTCAGGATTAACCTCCGAGCAAGCAAAAGATTATTTGTTAAAAATTGTTGAAGATGAAGTGAAGCATGAAACGGCCGTGAT
>DNJW01000307.1:0-3478 GCA_003488965.1 Lachnospiraceae bacterium
AAAAAAAGTTGGCCCAGCGGCCAACTTTTCTTTTCACCCGGAGAGTCATCTCAATTATCTTTATCAGCTGGAATAAGACTCCAGAAAATTATACAGCTCTTCTTCCGTAGCAATATACTTATTCTGTATAATCTCCTGCTTTAACGTATCCGGCAAAGAATCCAGCGTAATATTGGTATTCATATAAACCGTCCTCAGATCATCGCAATAAACCACCACGTAATTTTTTTCATTTACCAGATAAAAGCTGGTGCTTACTTCCTTAAAAATATAACTCTTCCGCACCACCACCCTCTCTTTGGAAAAAGAAACTACCTCGGCGCTGACAAATCCCAGCTCCTGGTCCTTTAAGGACGGAGATTGCTGGTACAGTTCCATTTCCTTTACAAATTGTTTCCGGTTCATCCCGATATATTTATCCGGCACTTTCCATTTTGTTTCCACAGAAGTATCTTTTTTCAAATCCACTTCTTCGATAATATATTGGGTATCCGCACCGATTACCTGTTCCTCCTCCAGGACCGTAGGAATTACCTGAGGTTCTGCACTGATTGCAGTGTCCTTCTCTTCCATCTGGGCGGAACGGAATTTATTCGGATAAAATTCCTCCTCCAGTTTCAAATGGGAATAAAACCCCAATGCATACATTCCCATAGGCATGATAAAAAAAAGGCTGATACGTTTTACAAATCTCATAGCATTTTCTCCTTTGTAAACAGTATCCGCCAAATTTTACAATATTATACGCTGCGTTTTCCACATTCCTTACATCAGATGCAGTTTCTCCGCCAGAACCACTACTGCACTTCCCCCCGGCATATCTTCCAGTTCGTCTTCCCGGATGCCCTTTAAGACAATCATCAGCACCAGATAGACAACGGCACAAATCAGGAAGCCCACTAAAAATGTAGCTATATTTCCTGCCCAGGAAAGCATTAACTTGCTTAAAAGCATTCCTGCCAAGCCGGATACCCCTGCCGCAATTGCAGTTACCCCAAACGTCCGGATCCAGTCCGGAGAATACTGCATATACTGTACTGCCCCTGCAAATCCCGCCGCACAGACAGCCAACCAGAAAACCAAAAGACTTATTGCTACCGCTGTAATGCCTAACTGAGTACTGCTAATCAGGACAAACAAGACGATAAGATGGATAATAAATGCTGCCAGACCGCTCAAAATAACAATTCTTATCTTCCGTATCCGCTGCAGCAGGGACATAAAGAAATAAGCCAAGGGAAAAACTACAATCACGCCAGAGCCTGCCCTCAGCAGCTTTACCGCCGTAGCCTGATCCCCGGAAAAGAGCATGCCTATTATAGGTTCAGCCAGTACGGCTGCCCAAACGGCGCATGGAATCGTAAGAATCACCAGATTATGTACCGCAGTCCCTATCCGGTATTTTACCTCCCCGTTTTCCTGTTTATCATACATCTGGACTATTTTAGGTATCCCGGAAACAGCCGCCATCGTACAGGCGGTTGCCACCAGACCAATTACCACGCTGTACTTCCCATAATAGATTCCCCAATGGGCCACTCTTATACTGCCCTTATCCTGCTTGTTCATGGCATAATTAAAAACCCTCTGGTCTACAAGATAATTCATATTATAAAGGAGCGCGCAAAGCATATACGGCAGCGCCGTGGAAAGAAATATGGATATCGTCTGTCCGTCCGATTCTACGTATTTTGCACTGTCCTTCATCAGCTGCTGCTTAAAAGTTCCCGCATAAACCAATCTTATAAACAGCATATGAAGCACGCCGATTCCGCAGGCAACGGATACTCCTATCGCTGCCCCCATCGCCCCATATGCCGCAGCGTATTCCGTATTCCGCAGCAGTGCTGCCACTTTCTCCCCATAGGAAAGAGATGCGGCGGCAAAAAGAAGTCCGGCTGCAAGCATAACCGCCTTTTCCAGCAGCCGGGAATGTATGGTAGGCGTCACGGCTCCCATTCCCTGAAAATATCCGCGCATTACCCCCAGCACCCCTGACAGCAGGATTGCCGGTGCTATTGCCGCCACTGCCAGATAACTCAAGTTTTCCAGAACCACCACTTGTGCAATAAACTCCGAAAAGAAAAACACAAACAATGCTGCCAATACGCTGAACAGCATGGTGAAAACCATGGCGTTTTTATAAATTTTTTTTGCGCTTTTAAACATATCCCTTCTTACCCGATACTTTACCAGCACTGTAACCGCCTTGGAAGCCCCATATCCCAGCACCGTACTAATCAGAAAAAAAATTTCCATGCCCGCTGCGAAAAAGCCAAGCCCTTTGTCTCCAATCATACGAATCAAGGGAATACGGATAATCAGCCCTATAAAATAAGCGATTAACCCTGCCCCTAATATCCATTCCCTTCTTTTTCCCCTGCCTGTCTTTTTCACTTTTGTCTTCTGCTTCATATCCTACTGTTCCTCATTTTCATTTATCTCTGGTAATTCCCAGTTTATTCAATATATTTTTTTGCTTCTCCTCCATCACCGCAGCTTCCTCTTCCTCCATATGGTCATAGCCGCACAAATGAAGCATACTATGAGTCAGAAGAAAAGCAAACTCCCTAAGCTGGCTGTGCCCATAGCTGTCCGCCTGCTCTTTTATCTTATCCACGGACAAAATAATATCCCCCAGCAAAAGTTCCCCGCTGTCCGGCTCAAAATAATCCGCCTCGTTTCCTTCTACACAGGAAAAATCCGCCGGATGTTCATATTCAATATTGGGAAAGGAAAGCACATCCGTGGCCCGGTCAACTTCCCGGTATTCCTTGTTATATTCCCTGATTCCTTCATTATCGGTCAAAAGTACATTTACCTCCGCTTCATAGGGACAGCCCTCTGCATCCAGAACGGCCTCCATCACCTGACAGACTATTTTCTGCCCGTCAAAAGGAAAAACGGTCATTGTTTCATTTTCCATATATGCTGTCATTTTCTCTTATTCCCTTCTGCCGCGCCGTCCTCTTGCTTCCTTGCCGCGTTTTTCTTTTTCGTTTCTCCGTTTTTGGCTTTTTTCTGCCGCTTTTTCATAGTCTTCGTATGCCATAACAATTTTCTGTACCAAAGGATGCCTTACCACATCCTTGCTTGTCAGATTACAGAAAGCAATATCCTCTATCCTTCCAAGCACTTTCACCGCCACATCCAGCCCTGATTTCACTCCGGGCGCCAGGTCTTTCTGGGATGCGTCGCCGGTTACAATCACTTTTGAACCGAAACCGATACGGGTTAAAAACATTTTCATCTGTGCCGGTGTAGTGTTCTGGGCTTCGTCCAGAATAATAAAGGCATTGTCCAATGTCCTTCCTCTCATATATGCCAGAGGAGCCACCTCTATCAGCCCCTTTTCCATATTTTTCATAAAACTGTCCGCCCCCATAATCTGATAAAGGGCATCATATAAAGGCCTTAGGTAAGGATCCACCTTGCTTTGCAAGTCTCCCGGCAAAAAGCCCAGCTTTTCTCCCGCCTC
>DNJW01000307.1:3788-3985 GCA_003488965.1 Lachnospiraceae bacterium
AAAGCCCAGCTTTTCTCCCGCCTCAATGGCAGGTCTCGTCAATATAATCCGCCCTACTTCTTCGTTTTTAAAGGCGGTAATCGCCATCGCCATGGCGAGATAGGTCTTTCCTGTTCCCGCCGGTCCTAAACCGAACACAATCATGTGGTTCCGGATAGCCTCCACATACTGCTTCTGTCCAAGGGTCTTGGGCTTGA
>DNJW01000307.1:4369-4669 GCA_003488965.1 Lachnospiraceae bacterium
GCATAATCCACATTCTGTTCCTGGATTGCATTTCCTCTCTTTGATAATTCCACAAGCTGACGGAC
This sequence comes from Lachnospiraceae bacterium, assembly GCA_003488965.1. GTDB lineage: Bacteria > Bacillota > Clostridia > Lachnospirales > Lachnospiraceae > Kineothrix. The sequence continues at coordinate 4,435 of DNJW01000307.1, forward strand.
AACATTTCCCGCCCGTTTCACCAAAATCCCGGAACCGGTAATCTTTACCGCCCCGTCCCGGTTCACAATGGTTACCTTTAAATCATCTTCTATCTTTCTAATGTAGCTGTCATATTGTCCGAATATGTTCTGCAAATGCTCTGCCGGAACATCTATCCGGCTCTCTGTCCAATCCGCCACAAAAAAATCCCTGCCTGTCATGTTTTACTCAACCGCAGCCGATGTGCCTCCAACG
>DNJW01000307.1:4962-5392 GCA_003488965.1 Lachnospiraceae bacterium
TTTCCCCGTCCGGCGCCCCGCCTTCTCCTGTTTCTGTTTCTTCTTCAGCTATCTCCGGTACCAGCGCAACGTTCTTCCCTGTCTTTTCTACTATCTGAAAATCCATATCCATCTGCCACTTTTGGCTTTTTTTATTTATTGTAACATTTTTTTTAATTATTTGTACCCCTTTTTCCTCCAAACTTGCGATATATTTTATTAATTTTTCAGAAAAAACCGTTTTAACCTCCTCTTCCGTATAAATATTCTCTGTCAGAACGTATTCTCTGTTCACGCTGTTTCCGTAATAAAGGGGCAGATAAAAGTTATCCAGAAGCTTTACTTGCTTTTTATCCGTTACTTTATCAAAATTTTCATATTTGATTTTTCCCAGACGGAAAACAAAATCCTTATCCATTATGGCAAAAACCATTTCCTTTTTTTCTTCCCC